>DDED01000215.1 GCA_002336035.1 Cellvibrionales bacterium UBA1963 | reverse complement strand
TTATTACAATGACAATGGCCGTTACCCTGACAAACTCGCGTTTTCACTGTGGTCGATTGAAACCATGCGCCAATACGGTGTGTTAGAAGCTCAAGCTCTGCGCGCCATGGGCATGCGGCCCGTCTGGTCTCGCGATGGGCGAGTGATTGATTCTGAGATCATTCCCTACGCTGAATTAAAGCGACCCAGGGTCGACATTGTCTTATCGAGCACGGGGTTGTATCGCGATGCCTTTCCCAACATTATGCAATACCTTGCCAGAGCAATTGAAAAGATTGCCGCGCTCAAAGAAGACAATAATAATATTTGGCTGAACAGCCAGCGGATTGCCAGCGAGCTGAAAGCCCAAGGCATCGATGCCGAGGAAGCCGATTACTTATCCAGCGTACGAATTTTCTCTAACGCACCTGGGCGGCACGGCTCGGGGGTTGACGATGCCACTTTTGCCAGTGATACCTGGGAAAATGAGAATAGCATCGCTGAGGTTTACCTTCGCAATATGGGCTATTACTACGGTAGCGATAATAGCCGCTATGGCAAAAAACTCGACAATGTCGACTTATACGCGCAACAACTATCGGGCACTGACATTGCGCTTCACTCTCGCTCGTCCAACTTATACGGCATGCTCAGCACTGATGATCCGTTTGAATACTTCGGCGCGTTATCACTAGCGGTGCGGTCCATTGACGGAGCCAGTCCGACGATGATGATCAGCAATCTTCGCAACCCCTCCAAAATCAAAGCGGAAACAGCGGATAAGTTTTTAGCCAAAGAACTGCGAACCCGTAATTTTCATCCGCGCTGGATTAGCGAGATGATGGTTGAAGGTTACAGCGGGGCGGTAGAGATGAGCGCCAGAATTGATAATTTTTGGGGCTGGCAAGTGGTTGATCCCAGCCTAGTGCGCGATGATCAATGGCAAAGTTTTTACGAGGTCTATATTGAAGACAGCTTAGATTTGGCGATTGATGAATTTTTTGAGACCGTTAACCCCAATGCCCAAGCGCGAATGCTTGAACGTATGCTAGAAGCGGTGCGAAAAGACTATTGGGCCGCCGATGAAGCCACCCTGCAAGCCATGGTTGAGCGTTACATTGAAATTGTCGAACAGTTTGATCACTACGTCGACAATGAAAAATTACGTGAATTCACTAATCTCAGCGCGCAAGGTTTTGGCCTTGATGTAAGCTTACCCGCACCCGAGGCCAGCCCTACTGCCAGCGGCATGGCTGAACCCCAAGCGGTTGAGGGCCAGGTGCTTGAGCAGCAGAATGAATCCGCCGAGGGTGAGATTGAGTGGGACCGAGTTCTGCTTATTTCGCTTATCGCCATCACTTTGCTAATGATAGCCGGTGCAGTCAGGCAAGCTCGAAGGCTTTAATACGCTCATTATGGCTGCCAACACCGATGTGCTGGCAGCCATACCAACATTAAATAAAATCAACGAACAACCTGCATTTTATTCCAATACCGCCAAGTAACTGAAAATATTTAGGTTATTTTTTAAGCATGGCTTGGCGGGTATTCAATTGTAATAATCCTTTTACATTGTAAATCTAAATAATAATAGTTATCATTGTCATCCCTAATTAGATACACATTTAATTTTAATCCTGGAGAACAACAATGAAAATTAATAAAATCGCTTTAGCGATGTCATTTACTGCGCTGAGCAGTATTTCTCAAGCGACTACAGTTGGTATGGACTTAAATGGTTTAGCCTCTTTTGTTGTAGATGATTTCTCAACTCTAGCAACTGGTTCATCACAGCCCTATGGTCCTAATGGACCTGCCTACCCATCAATTACGGGTCAATTTACAGACATGAGTGGTTCCTCTGGAAGTAGTGGTGGCGGTTTAATGGTTACCGCATCCACTACTGTAGATGCATTTATGATCTTAACTAGCGGTGGTGATGGAAGTTCTGACGTGAGTAGACTTTATGACTCAGGTAGTTCTGGTTCTATAAGTCTCATGGCTTATGCCATGGCCCCAGGAGCTAGTACAGTGAACCTTGTAGTTAGTAATAGACTAACTACCTCAAGTGGCATATCCAACCCTAACTTGATTGGTGCTGGCTCAATGACGGGTCAGATCTATCCGACGCTTTTAGGCCAATCTATTGATACTGTCGGCAGCAATCTAATTACCACTTACAGTTTTGATCTAAACCAAACTCTTGGTAGCCATAAAATGTTCAATGTTAGTTTCGACGTTATTGGTGCTCATAAATCAATTGATGCTATTGGTTTAGTTACTAATGCAAGCACCGTACCTGTTCCAGCAGCAGCTTGGTTATTCGGCTCTGCGTTACTTGGTCTAGCTGGACTTCGCAAAAATAAGTAATCCAGATCTTTTAAGACTCTACACACGTCCTGTTTGTCAGGGCGTGTGTAATATTGAGAGAATTAAAAATGAAAATCTTAAAAATTACTATCGCTGTGAGCGCATTGGCTGCCAACTACGCCTTTGCGTCCATTGTTGATAACGGTCTTAACGGAAATATACAAACTGATAGTTGGGGTATGCTTGGCGGACTTTATGGCACTTCTTCTAGTACCTGGACCAATAATATATCTGCTCAAACGTCTGCAGATACTAACGCTTCACTTTCAAAAACATCAGGCGGTCACTATTCAGCGACTATGGGTTTATATAGCTGGGGTGGTGATTCTGTTTTAAGAATCACTTCTGGCAACCCGCTTAACAATGCTAACAGTGTCGTTTTCAATATCAGAACAAACTCTACACATGATTCAATCGCCAATCTCCATATTGGCTCTAATAACTATGCGCCAAGTGCTAGTAATTCAGTTATTGGTGAATCCTATGAGAGTTCTTTTGGCACCTTAACGCCGACATTTACATCTTATCAATGGGATTTAAATGGTTTAGGTGTTAACCAGACATCAGACATTGTTGATCTGTATGTTGAATTTACTGCAGCAAACCATTTGTCTATCACCGGTTTACAGTTAGACCAAAGTGATGTTTACAACGTTGCAAGTACTGTCGTTCCAGTACCTGCTGCAGCATGGTTATTTGGCTCAGCATTGTTAGGGCTAACGGTTATTAAACGAAAATAAATGTAGTTAGAAAAATTTGCCGAGTTATTTTTAACTCGGTTTTTTTAACTTTATCTAGGGCTTCTTCTTGAAACTTCTTCAAAGTCTAACTATGCAAGCACGTCATAATTCTAATCAGCCACCGACAATAATCAATCCACGTTATCAATGGTTGATCTGTTTTATCATTATGATTGCAATACCCGCCTTCGCAACTGATCCCTATGGCTTTACTCAACCACAAGACTCAAGCTGGGGTGGTTGGCAGCGCGGTTCAGCTGGGTCGGTTTACGCAGGATGGGATATTTTCGAAAGCAACCCTGACCCTGTTAACAGTAATGACAGCTCCCCTGATGGCTATGTGACTTATGTTGTCAGACAAGATAGTGCAAATGCGACGCCCGAATTTACTAAGTTTGGTGTCTCGCCAAGCTCCGTTTATACCGGCTTCCCTGATGCGCAAATTATTGCAGGGGCTGGTTTAGGTATCTTTAAAACCAGCACTAATAACTGGTATAGCTTCAGCAACACACCTGAATATAATGTGGTTTTACTGGCTGATGAGGCACACCAAAACTCTAACGGGCCAATAACGGTAGCGTTTCAAATTGGCACCTTAGGCGCTGATATCGATGACAACGAGGTAGAATTAATCGGGGTGAATCTGGCCGGTACAACAACTGGTGCCTTATTTTCTAATCTACCATTTGACAGTAAAACAACGCTTTATATCGGTATGGCCAGCGACGGTCAAGGTGGTCAAATTGAAAATGGCTATCGAGAATATCTCTATCTATGGACTATTGATTACCCTCAAACTGCTTATCAAATTCATATCAAAGCGCTAGGCAGCAGCATGAGCCTCGACACATTAGCGATTGATATAGGCTATGAGTTATCCTCCTCCCCAATCGAACATAATGTGCCCATGCTGCCGACTTGGGCCATCGCTGTGTTAGCGATTAGTCTTATTCGTTTAAGAAAAAAATGATTATTTAAAACTCATAGGCTATAGCAACACGAATATCTCTGCCTGCAGCGACATTGCCAATGCTAGTATCGCCGCCGAACCCCCTTAATTGGTACTCCTTATTAAAAAGGTTATTCACCGACACACGCGCCGAAAATTGGGAGCTGACTTGATACCGCCCATATATGTTAACAACACCGTAACCAGGTATACGCTTATATTGAGCATTTGAAAGCGCAGCATTAATTCCAGTATTTTGATCAACTCTCCGCGATTTGACCGCCCTAAGACGCATACCTACTGCCGCATCATAAGACGGCAGATTGCGCTCAATAAGAATATTTAACGCGTGGCCAGGCGGGGCACGCAAGCTATCGGTGATTTTTTCGCCTTCAAAAATCTCCGTCCGTTTACCTTTTAGCGTTGAAAAATTCACATGAGTGCGCCATAACTCTGAAATGTAATCAATCTCAACCTCAACACCGCTGCGAGACTCCGTGCCAGGTTGTGTAATTAAGCCGCTATCATCTTGATTCAATGACGACAATAAATGGCGAGTATTAATTTGAAAGTAAGTAATTTTTGTTTGCCAATCATTATCTAGCGACAACCATTGACTCCAATTTATTAAATTACCAACCTCTTGTGTGGTTGATTGCTCTGGCCGAAACACATCGCCACAGAAATAATTAGCCTCTAACAAGTAGGGTTGTTGGTTGGCATCATTAATATAGGCATTGTTTGCGACAATATACTGAGGATTAAAAATACTATTACCGTAGTCGGCAAGGCTCGGCTTGAGAAGCACCTCATCAAAACCGCCGCAGCTACCCAAGCCATCAGCACCCTGTATTTGACTGGGGCTAAAATACTGCGTAACTAAAGGTGCCCGAAAAGCCTCACTGTAGCGGTAATACCACGAACTCGCTCCCCAATCACGGTCGACACTCAACGCCGGTGTGGTTTGTGTAAAGCTAAACTCATCCGCACCAAATCGATCAATAGAATAAGAGATAAATTGAATGTTATCGGGACTATCATCTGCTGGACAGCTAGTATCATTGCCATCAGACAAGGGAGATATAGTATAATCATCAGCGCGCAGACCTAGCCGTAAACGCCATTGACTATGCTCAAACAGTAAGTCCATAAATACCGATTGAGTTTCCTTTAAGCCCGATGGCTGCAATTCATACTCCACTTCAACTGCCTGGCCACAGATAATTGTCGTCTGCTTCGACTGACGCTTTTCACGAGTTGATTGAACTCCGTAAGTCAAGCCTACCTGATTGGCACCCATGCTAAAATTTGAAATATTTTTTAAGCTGAAATTCCAAATATCGTATTGAAAAACACTAATTGGATTAATGTCGCTAACAATAAATCGCTCTTTAATGAATTTTTGTTCGCTCACCGCTTTATCAATATAACCAAGAACAAAGTCGAGCTCTACCCATTCATTAGCAGGATTATGTTGAGCACGGAAGGAGTGTGCGCGCTCTTCTGTTTTGCGGAAAAGATTATCTGGATAAAGGGTGCTAAAAACACCGCTATTACTCACCAAGTCGTAAGGCTCTATACCTTCATCTTCTCCAGCTCTAAAGCTATAGCTAATGATACTGTCTGCGGTATAAAATTCAGTTTTTGCAAGTAAGCTTTGCTGCTGCTCATCAGAATCCTTAAATGGCAGACCATTGGGACGCGTCAAATCATTAGTCTTTCGTTGAACACCATTGATTAAAAAATCTAGCCCATCAAATGGCAATGCATAGGCAGTAAAAGAAGTGAATTTTTCATCATTGTTGTGTTTATAGCCCGCCCGTAAAGTGGCACCAAATGTTTCATCTTTTAAAAAGTCACGGGCATCTTTAGTTTCCATTTGTACCACGCCACCCAAATATCCAGCGCCTTGGGCAACACTGGTGCCACCGCGAAAGACAGCAATTTCCTTGAGTAATTCAGGTTCAATTTCAACGCCGGTACCGGCACGATACTTTTCAAAATTTTGTGTCACGCCGTCAATTTGAACCAGTACATCCTCGTTGTCACCAAAGCCGCGAATTGAAAATGATTTACCTCCGGTGGTTAAGCCTCCGTCTATGGTCAAGCCAGGCATACTTTCTAAAGTGTCAAAGACATCAGCCGCTTGCATTTGCTGGATAGCCTCGATGCCTAAAATATTGGCTGATTGCCGTCGGTCGACTTTTATTTCATAACGTAGGTCATCGGCAAAAACTTCTATTTCTTCTACCGATTCATTATTTTGGGCAAAGCTAGATGCCGAAGTAAAAAAAGAGACAGATAAAGGCACTATTAATAAAAAATTTAGTCGGGAATTCATTAGTGATTAAAAACCAATATTTAATGGGAAAAAGCGCCTTTAAAAAATAAGTTTAACTTTTAGATGATAATGGTTATCATCACTATATTCAATAAAATTGAGTATTCTTTTCTAACTGATATGGGGCTGAGCATGATTAAATTTTTCAAACTGTTTTTATTCATTCAACTTGTGATCAAAACTTCGTCTGTTTTTGCCATAGAGCTAGTCATTGGCACTGAACGGCTTGAGCCGGGCATCACCTTTGTCTTTGAGGGCGCGATAAAAGACCACATTATCCCTAGCGCGCATCACTTGGCAGAAGAACAGACACACGTGCATATAGAAGCGAGAGCGAATTGGAGTGCCGATAAGGCACCAAAAGGTGCCCCCGATGAAGGGTTTGTTGCTTATCTCAATATCTCGGCAACAGTCACTAATGAAGTGACGGGGCTCAGCACCTTTATTGATTTACTGCCGCATATCAACCTTATCGATAATTATCATTATGCGCGCAACATGACTCTGCCGGGCAAACCCGACGAGACCTATACCGTGGAATTCAGTGTTTCACCGCCGAGCCTTCAGAGCCTCGCTTTGCACCGCGACTGGGTTCAACACCATGGTGCAATGCTGGCTGAGCCGGCTCGCTACCGCTATGAGGAAGTGGATTTCTTAGCCATTACCCAAGCCAGCCGATAAGGCTAGTCAGTAATCGCGCCGTTTGACGCCGAGCTTACTAATGCTGCGTATTTAGCCAATACTCCGCGCTTATATTTTGGTTTAGGCGCTTTCCATTGCGCCTTACGACGGGCAAATTCAGCCTTGCTGATATCAAACGTGAGGGTTCTGGTTTTTGCATCAATGGTGATGCGGTCGCCACTTTTAACGAAGCCTATGGGGCCGCCTACGGCGGCTTCCGGCGTAATATGACCCACCACAAAACCGTGGGTGCCGCCAGAAAAACGACCATCAGTAATTAACGCCACATCGTCGCCTAACCCCTGCCCCATAATTGCGCCAGTGTGCGACAGCATTTCTTGCATGCCTGGCCCGCCTTTAGGCCCTTCATTACGTATCACGACCACGTCGCCTTTTTTTATTTTGCGATCCATAATCGCTTTAAGCGCAGCGTCAGACGAATTATACACTCGCGCTTTGCCCTCAAAACGCAAGCCTTCATGACCGGATATTTTAGCCACCCCGCCTTCGGGGGCTAAATTACCCTTAAGAATAACCAAGTGACTGTCAGCCTTAATCGGATTATCTAAAGCGCGAATAATATCTTGTGAATTGGGATACGGCTTTACCTTGGCTAAATTTTCACGCAGCGTTTTTCCAGTGACCGTAAGGCAATCACCGTGCAGTAAACCCGCATCCAATAAAATTTTCATCAGCGGCTGAATACCACCGATCTCAATCAAGTCAGCCATACTGTAACGACCACTGGGTTTCAGATCTGCCAACATTGGTACCCGTTTACCAACGCGAGTAAAATCATCAAGGCTCAACTTAATTCTCATCGAATGCGCCATCGCCAAAAGATGTAACACTAAGTTAGTTGATCCGCCCAAGGCAATAGCGACAGTCATAGCATTCTCAAACGCCTTCTTAGTCATGATCATTTTCGGTGTGATGCCTTTCTTTACTAACTGCATCACCGCTTTGCCTGCGGCTTCACAGTCTTTAATCTTTTGGCCTGATATAGCTGCTTGAGCAGAACTGTTAGATAAACTCATACCCATGGCTTCAATTGCCGAAGCCATAGTGTTGGCCGTATACATGCCACCGCATGAGCCTGGGCCAGGAATAGCCTTAGTCTCAATTGCCTTTAGTTCTTTAAGGGGTATTTTATTATTTGCTTCAGCACCAATAGCTTCAAATACTGACACTACGTCAAGCTGCTTACCATTGTGTTCGCCGGGTAAAATAGTACCGCCGTAAACAAAAACGGCTGGACGGTTCAAGCGCGCTATTGCCATCATACATCCGGGCATATTCTTATCACAGCCACCCACAGCAACTACACCGTCATAACCTTGGCAGGCCATCACAGTCTCAATGGAATCAGCAATCACTTCACGCGACACTAACGAGTACTTCATGTTCTCGGTGCCCATAGAGATGCCATCAGAGATAGTAATCGTATTAAAAATGACCCCCTTGCCGCCCGCCGCATCAACACCTTTGCAAGCCTCATCCGCTAATGTGTTGATATGCATATTACAGGGCGTGACCATGCTCCAGGTCGACGCAACGCCTATTACTGGCTTTTTAAAGTCTGCGTCGGTAAACCCAACCGGCCGCAACATTGCTCGGCTAGCAGCGCGATCTTTACCATCAACAATCACAGAGGAATACGCCCGCGGATTCACTTTAGGGCTGGGTTTCTTTGACATGAGCCGTCCTGAACATTCGTTATGTATATAATTAGATCGAGCAGTATACCTGTATCAATCTCACTGACAAATATCTAGCTTCGATTATAAAAAATTGCACAAAATTTTTGACTGAAAAACGTGAATTTACTTCTAACTGAAAGTGATTCGCAATAATATGACCTTAATAAAGTGCAATAACACCTCTATTCAGTTTTTGATAGCCTAAATAGTTAGCACAACGAACCAAACAACATCCTTTTTTAGCAACGCTAAAAGGCCCACTAAACTAAAATTCACGATTAGAGAGCTTATTACAGTGACAGTATTAATCAACGATTTTCACCAACCGCTTGAGCTGTGGCTCAATAACCATTGGCCCGATGCCGATCACGTGACGCTAGGCAAAAGTGAAAGCCGACCAGAAGGCAGTGGGTTTTCGGCGACGACTATTATTTTACCCGTCAGTATCGTCACCCAAGGCATAGTGCGCAATGAAAAAATAGTGCTTCGCGTTGAACCTCCTGAAGCGGCTGTTTATCCCACTCAAGCAACGGGTTTAGATATTGAAATCGCCATACAGTACCGAATAATGGCCGCGCTCAATCAACATACCAATGTCAATGTTGCGCCTTTATTGGGTTACGAAGATGACAATCGTATATTAGGCGCGCCCTTTTTTGTGATGCGTTTTATTGAAGGTGACGTGCCGATTGAAAACCCTAACTACACTATCGAAGGTTTTTTTGCTGAGGCCAGCCCCGATCAACGCAGTCAATTGGTCAATAATGGCCTTCTGCAAATGGCCAAGCTACACGCTGTCGACTGGCAAGCAGCAGGGCTAGATTGGTTAATCGAAGAAAATGATCAAAAAAACAATATCGGCACGCAACGTCAAATCAATTTATGGAGAAACTACAGCGAAGAATCTTTAGCAGGCCGAGAATTCCCCGCCTTAAATACGGCGTTTAATTGGCTTCAAGCCAATATTCCGGCTCAGGCAACGGTTGGTTTTTGCTGGGGTGACGCAAGGCCAGGTAATATTATTTGGCAGGATTTTAAAGCCGCTTGTGTCTGCGATTTTGAAAACGCGTTTATAGGCCCATTAGAAATCGATTTAGGCTGGTGGCTCATGTTCGATCGATTTTCACATGACGCTCAAGGCTTTAATCGCCTGGAAGGAGAGCCCAGCTTAAATGAGCAAGTTAAACAGTATTTCAAACATGCTGAGGCACAAGGTGTTCATTTTAATAGTACTAAGCGCGAGTCCTTGTACTATTATGAGCTCTTTGCCGCCGTCCGTTATACCGCCATTGTCGTGCGAGTAATGAATCGTCTGGTCAAACGCGGCGACTTGCCAGAGGATCAGACTATCTGGAAAGATAATCCTGTCGCTGATTTGCTCACCACAATGCTCAACGAACGGGATATTCAATAGCCTTTTAATGCCTTAAAGAGAGTCACGATGACAACCGAAATGCACCCTGACGATCAATTTCATACGCCAAGTAATGACGATCCCTACTGGACCGAAACGTGTTGGTTTACCTTTGCCATACCTGAAATCAACTTATCAGGGCAACTGTACCCTTTTTTTAGAACCAATCAGCAAGTGTATTCAGGGGGTGCTTTTTTTTGGGACCAGCAAGGTCACGAACCTCATACGGTGCGATTTGGCAAAAACTTTTGGCATTTACCAATGACAGAATTACCGCCTAAAAAAAACACGTTAACTGATATTGAGCTCGCTAATGGTATCGCCATTAAATGCATCGAACCGATGAAAGTTTTCGAGGTGAAATACCTTGACCCTGATTGCGGCGAAGCCGAAGTTGACCTAACTTTCACCGCGATTTGTCCACCCAATTACCTGCAAGACAGTCACTTCGAACAACCAGGGCGTTATCGTGGCACTGTCCGACTAGGTACAGAGACCATTAACGTCGACAGTTACGGTATGCGTGATCGATCTTGGAGTAATCGCTCGCAGTTTGGTATCGACATTCATGGCACTGGCGCGATGGGGGGAGGCTACGATTATGGCACCGCCGACGATCACAATGCTTTTCATATGATTACTATGGCTTTTAGTCCTGACGATTGCATTGCTATACATGGCTATTATATGAAAGACGGCGAATACGCAAAATTGAGAAGTGGAAAACGAACTGTCTTAGACCGTGATCCAAAAACAGGCGCCCCCATTTATGTCAAGCTTGAAGGCATTGACGAACTGGGACGAGAATTGTTAGCGCATGGTCGCTGTTTAAATAAACTGGGCGTTCATCTCAACCCTAACTTATTTACTTGGAACTGCCTTACCTTATGGGAATTTGACGGCCACCAGGGCTACGGTGAAGATCACGATAACTGGACTGCTGCCGGCGCAAGACGCTTCTTCCGCAATTACTTGTATCAACAATGAATCGCTGACATAAAAAAGACCGCGTTAATGCAGCCTTTTTTTGTTTCGTAGAAACTATTATTACGCTTTTTTACACGTAGCTAGCTTCGCTCCGTTAGCAATTAATTTGCTGCGGCGATCGCCTTCATTGTTAACATAAGCTTTCCAACTTTTGGCGCCCTTTTGAGTTTTCTTGAACTTAATCGCTTTAGAAAATGACTTGCTAGCATCTTCGTAACAATGCAATGCCTGCTCGGCAGTACCGCGACTCATCCAAGCTAAATCTTCACGTTTCAAGTCACCTTTTTTTAACGCATTTCGTGCCGCAACCAACGCTTTTTCATTTTCATTCAAATTCAAATAGACACCTGCCAAGCGGGACCATGCATTGCCGTTATCTGATTTTTTAGCCGCTTCTTCTAGAACCGGTGAGGCCATGCGGTACTCTTGCGCACGCTGATAAGAAGAACCCAATAAAGATAGATTTTTTTCATTCCGCTCAACAAGTCCTTCTGTCATCGCCTTATTTAAAACGTGAGCTGCACGGTATGGAATATCAATCGCCAAATACTGATAAGCCAATGCAATAAATTGCTTCTCTTTATCAAGGCCGTTTTGCAAGTATGTCACTTCTAACGCGAGCATTTCTTTTTCACTTTGCTCAAGTGCACCGTACATTGCCGACAACTGCTTCCAATATTTTATTTTAGGGTAGTTGCTCAGCAAGCGGTTACTAACAAGTATCGTCGAGCGGTAATCATCTTTTTCATAAAAAAGTGCCCATTGAAAATTCAACCATCCTTCTTTAGGTATTTGACCGTTGGCAACGGCATCTTCAACCACTTCATTGAGAAGGGTTAATGCATCTGCTTTTTGGTTCAACTGGTAGTAGCCACGGGCCAGTAAAACACGACCGCCGGGATCAACAATGACAGCCTCATCTTGCCAAATTTCAAGCTGCTCGACCGCAGCTTGATACTTTTCAGTAACAAATAATAATTGTGCCGCAGTGTATCGCGTGCTCACTCGTTGTTGCTCATCGGCTTCAGGCTCATTAACTAGTGCCATATAAGCATCAATAGCTAAGTCAATCTTGTCTTGTGCGTAATACACATAGCCTAAGTAACGGTTGACTTGAGAGTGCTCAAACCCTGGGCGGCAACCGCGTTTAAATGCGCCATTGAGTTCAACCTCAGCATTGAGCCAATCTTCAAGCTCAGTAAATTCTTGCACTTTCGTTAACCGTTTTGCACACGTAGCACCCACTGACTTGCGTCGTTGTGACACCGCATTTTTATATTTTAATTTGGCCTCTTTTTCTGCCTTAGTTAACTTTTTCTTTTTCTTTTCTTCCGCATAAGCAGAAGAAATAAGCCTCGAAGAATCACCAGAAAGCCAAGATGCCGATTGCAATAACAGCGCCGTCATTAGTGCAACTGCGCACAAGCGACGGACACTGGCTAGATTTAATTGCTTCAAAAACATAACATACTTACCTTAAACAAATGCTTTATTGAACACGCTAGTGTGTATTGATTATTCAGAAAAGCCTGCGAAAGTGAATTTATACAAAACTCCCGGTACCTCAACAGCAACGCCATTTATCACGCGAGGATTGTATTTTAATTTGTCAGCCGCTTTTAACGCCGACTTACCAAAGCCATAATTCTCTGGCCATTCTTCTAACAATTTTACCCCACGAACGCCGCCCGCTTCGGTCACCGTCACTTCAACCACAGCATAGCCCGCTTTACCGCTTTTCTCGGCGCGAGAAGGGTAACGTGGCTTAGGCACATAGATAGGAATAAAATCGGTGTCGCGAGAAAAGCCACCCTGCAAACCAATATCTGGATTGAATTTGCCGGCACCTGAGGCAAGGTTTAGTGCATTGTCAGGCGTATCAACTTCAATGTCTTGCGCCTCTAACTCTGGTGGTGGCGCTTCAACGTCTTCTGGCTTGTCAGGTAACTCTTCGTCAATTTTAGCTTCGATTTCAGTATCGGGCATATTAAAATCAGCAATTTTAACGCCACTATCACGATCGAGTTCTGGGTCGCCCATGTCGATTAATGCGCTCATCAATACAAAAAGCGCAAATGCGACCACTAAACCTAA
>DDED01000032.1 GCA_002336035.1 Cellvibrionales bacterium UBA1963 | reverse complement strand
GGGTTACGAACAAAACCAGCAGCCGCGTCGGTATCGAATGTGCCGCAGACAATACAATTAATTCGCACGCCATGGGATGCATATTCTTGCGCACTGGCCGCCGTTAAAGCATTTAAACCCGCTTTTGCTGCGCTGTAAACCGTCGTCAAAGCACTGGGTTTATACGATGCAACCGAGCTTATATTAATAATACTGCCGCCACCCGTTTCAGCCATCTTGGTTGCTGCCAAAGCCGTTAGCCGTGTTGGGCCTTTTAAATTAACGTCAATGATTTTATCAAATAATAATTCACTGGTTTCTAATAAAGAGGGAGCAACCGGCGACATGCCCGCATTATTAACCAATACATCAATACGGCCAAAGTGATTCGTCACTTGATCAATCACCGCTGGCAAAGCATCCCACTGCCCGACATGACAACTTAATGCCAAAGCTTGCCCACCACCAGCGATAACCTCAGCAGCAACCTTCTGACACTCCTCGAGCTTACGACTGGCTATAACTAGTTTTGCACCACGCTGCGCAAACTCCATCACCATGGCTTTGCCCAGTCCGCGACTGCCGCCGGTAATCATGACTACCTTGCCGCTCACGTCAAACAGATCATTCATATTGTTCTCCAACGTATAAAAGGGGTCATAGCCAGCTAAGTGTTAGCCGCCGCAAAACGCTCGGCACGAATCAATAGCTGATCTGTCACGAAGCCAAAAAACTCATGGCTAGGGTTCTTAGATTTACCGGCTAAAAATTGGGTGTAAGAAGCTTCGAGAACGACAGCTAATTTCCAAGCGGCAAATACTTGATACCATTGAAAACGCGACATATCTCTGCCCGTTGCATGAGCATACCGTTCGATTAATTGGTCTGGCGATTGACAATAATCTGCGTCCATACCGCGTTTAGCGTTGGGAGCAGCAATCGCAATTAGATTACCCTCCTCTGGCCAAAATATCATTGCCCAAGCCAAATCAACCAAAGGGTCACCGACTGTAGTCATTTCAAAATCAACAATCCGTAATAACGTTGGCGGCACACTATGACTAAACATAGCATTATCTAATTTATAATCACCGTGCATGACCGTTAAATCGCCCTGATCAGGAATACTGTCTCGGAGCCATTGTGCAAGACTATTGACTAAAGGTAAGTCTCTGCCGCCTTGATAGCTAGAAAACTGATTTAACCAACGATCAATTTGGCGTGGTAAAAAAGCATCGGGGTTAGCTAATCTTTCAAGCTCAGTGCCGCGCCATTCAAAATTATGCAACTCAACCAATGCGTCAATTAATTGTTCGCCAATGACGACTTGTGTGGCTGGGCTAGCGATGTACTGTTTTGGTAAGCCGTGACGAATCACTTCACCATCGATGTATTCCATAATGTAAAAAGCGGCATCAGTAATAGCACCTCGATCTTGTGCCGCTAAGACCGTGGGTACTGGCAGCCCAACACCCTGCATGGCATTTATAATAGCAAATTCACGCAACACATCATGGGCAGAACTAGACACTGTATTTAAAGGCGCACGCCGCATTGCCCAACGGTTAGCGCCGCGTTGAATAGAAAACAATTCGCAGGATCCACCACCTTTTATTGGCTCTATAGTAATGCCCTGATGACCACCTAAATGATTATCAAACCATTGTTCTAATGCAGAAAGGTCAATATTAAACGTATCTTCCATCGCTAATTACTGGCTTCAAGCAAGTGTTCAAATCGTTTTAGTGCCGCCTCTTTGCGGGTTGGCACATGCTCCGACGGCCAACCTTCAACCGGCGTATACCGTTTCAATTCAGACTTAGCAATAGTCACTTTATGCACTTCATTGGCGCCATCAACTAAAGGTGCCATTCTGGCAGATCGATACATCAACTCTAACGGCATATCACAGCTGTAGCCCAGCGAGCCATGCACCTGTAAAGCTCGATCAACCACGTTATATAGCACTTTAGCATTATAAACTTTCGCCATGGCTATCTCAGCACGGGCACCATGATGGCCAACTTGATCCATCTTCCAAGCCGCATTTAAAGTAAGCAACTTCGCCGTCTCAATGTCGATGCGTGAATCAGCGATGTATTCTTGAATCATCTGATGTTTACTGTATGGCTTACCAAATGAAAAACGTGATTGCGCTCTTTCACAAAGCATGTCAAACGCTCGCTCTGCTTCAGCTAACCATCGTGTCGCATGATGAATACGACCTGGCCCTAAACGAACCTGTGATAAAATAAAGCCACCACCGACTTCACCAATTAAGTTATCGCGTGGCACGCGAACATTGTCTAGTATTATTTCGGCATGACCACCTAACTCACCAAAACTTTCAACCGGATGGTGCATTGTAGGAATGTCACGAAAGACATCCATTCCTGCCGTACCTTTTTCTACCACGATCATTGAACAGCGCTGATGGACAGGTGCTTCGGCATCAGTGACGCACATAAAAATAATAAAGTCTGAACGCGACGCATTGGTGATCATCCACTTCCGTCCATTAATCACCCACTCATCGCCGTCTAATATGGCGGTTGTTTGAATTTGAGTGGGGTCTGTACCCGCCACCCAAGGCTCAGTTATTGCAAAACTACTGCGAATATCACCACGTAAATTAGGCCATAACCATTTTTCTTTTTGCGCTTCGGTTCCGCCTTCAGCTAATAATTCTGCGTTGCCAGAATCAGGCGCCATATTGCCAAACACTTCTTGGGCAA
This sequence comes from Cellvibrionales bacterium UBA1963, assembly GCA_002336035.1. Classification (GTDB taxonomy): domain Bacteria; phylum Pseudomonadota; class Gammaproteobacteria; order Pseudomonadales; family UBA7434; genus UBA7434. The sequence continues at coordinate 11,643 of DDED01000032.1, read as the reverse complement.
AAGGACAGCGACCCGTTACCAAATTCATTAATGCCAAAGGTAACTGACCATAACCCTGACCACCTAATTCTTTTTCAAGATGGCAAGCCCACAAGGCCTGATCCCTGACTTTTTGTTTTAATGGCTTAAGAATTTCTTGCTGCCAAACCTCATCACTAAAGACTCCCAATAAAGGCTCTAATGGAATCAATTCATTTATAACAAAGTCATTAGCCCAATCGAGTTTTTTTTGAAATTCTGGATCTGTCTGAAAATCCCATGCCATAATACTGTCTCTTTAATCGGTTTGAATGAATGTTTCGCGCGTCATGTAAGTCACTAATCTTTAACTGCAGGCTAACAACAGCTAAACTGCCTCGAAGGAATTTAGGCTGCATTGATTGTGTAACGCATTATACTCTTTAAAACTGCCCGGAAATAAGAAGGGTGCATGCCCTGTCGCTGTCCGATAATAGCTATTACAATTTGAAGCACCCCAAGAGAATCGACTAAACTGCAATGCTAAGGCTTGGTTGTAAGTGTCACTGACCGTTTGCTTAACCATCAAGGCATTGATACCTGCCTGTTGCTTTTGCTTAAGTAAACGAACAATGGTTTTTGCATTGCGCTCAACGTTAACAAAGTATGATGCATTAATAGCCAGGCCATTAGGGCCAGCTGCAAAAAAATAATTGGGAAAGTCTACAGCTGCAATACCCATATAAGCGGTTGGCGATTGCGCCATTTGAGCTGCTAACGATTTGCCCTCTAAACCGATTACGTTAATCCGATCATAATCGAGAATCCGATAACCCGTGCAATAAATAATTACGTCAACGTCAATCTCTTTACCGCAAGCTGTTGTGATCCCTTCAGGTCTGACAGTTTTTAACCCCTCAGCAACCAATTCAACATTGTCACGCAGTAAAGCGGGATAAAAATCATCTGACACCAAACCTCGCTTGCAACCATATCGGCTATTAGGCGTTAAGGTTTTACGCATAACAGGATCTTTAATCACTTCATGAAGGTAATCTTTAGCTATCGTCTCAAACTGATCCATTCGCTTATGGCCGAGGGTAACACCCTCAACGGTAAAGCTCATCATATAGCTTTGAACGCGACGATAAATATTCACTAGACCTGGGATCAAATTAAGCATCGTGATTAATTTTTTAGAATAAAACTTTCTACCACGCGCCATTATCCAGTTAGGCGTTCGCTGCAAGACAGTTAAATACCCGACCTGCTTCGCTAATTCAGGCACAACTTGAATAGCGCTGGCAGCTGAACCAATAATAGCAACACGTTTGTTCTGCAAATCAACATCGTGGTTCCAGCGAGTACCATGCCAACTGTCACCATTAAAGCTATCCATGCCTTCGACATTTGGATAAGCCGCAGTATGCTGATTACCCATTGCATTGATGACTACGTCAAAGGTGAACGTCTCTTGGGCTTCACTGGTCAACAACCATGTGCCGTTTGAGCTAAATTCAGCATTAGTGATTTTAGTGTTCAATTTTACGTAAGGATCAAGGCCGAAGTCGGTACAACTTCGCTGTAAATATTGCTCTATCTCTGGTTGCTCAACAAAGCTAGCACTCCAATCAGGGTTCGGACGAGAAGCAAAAGTATAAGAATGCGCCCAAAGGTCACAAGCTAAGCCTGGGTAGGTGTGAAGATGCCATGTGCCACCCACCGCATCGGACTTTTCAAATAAGGTGATATTATCAAAACCTTGCTGCAGTAATTCATGACCGACTGCAATGCCTGCAGGTCCCGCACCAATAACGGCTACTCGAAGAGAATGATCAAACATGCTTACTTTTTCTCCTGGTGGACTGATGGGACTTCCATGACAATAAATGCATTGCCAGATAATTGGCCGATTTGACCATAACCCGAACTCACAAATAATTGACCACCTTCAAGATACACACCACCTAAATCTATTGCCCCGCCACTTGCATCAATGTCGTTAACCGCTGAATAGTCACGTACCGTATTATAAGACCATAAAAGCTCTCCATTACTTGCCGCAAAAGCATAAAGGTGACCATCAAGTGATGGCGCAAAGACAATATCCTCCGTCACGGTCACTGCCGCTGACAAGCCTACGTGACAGTCTTTAATGGGTTTATTTTTATCCTTATCAAGACAATTACCTGGCGCTGGCACTGTCCATATTGGCTCTCCTGAAACAATATCGAGCGCGTGCAGAGAAGGGTTGGGTTTGCCCGGCGGATTTTCACCAATAATACCCACATCGCGATCACTGATGGGCACATACAAGGCACCGCGGGTTTCATTAATCGCCATACCAAAATGAACGCCGCCCGCCATACCCCCATTGCTTGCTTTGTATCCCCACAGTTTTTGACCATTATTATCTGGATCTAAGGCGTAAACATCACCGCTTTTTTGACCCGCTAAAATATAATCTTTATTCCCTAAGGTTACCAAAATAGGGGGAGCGCCGAAGTCCAAATCGGGACCATCCTCTTCAGGGCAATTAGCATCTAAAGGTGAAGCGCAGGCAGCAGTCCACGCATCGCCAGTTAAAAATTGTTGACTCCACACTTTCTCACCGGTAGTGAGATCAAATGCCAGAATCGCATCACTGGTGTCGGTGACCGGCGCTGAATAATTTTCACCGGTACCAACGTAAAGGCGGTTCCTTTTGACATCAATAGCTGGTTGTGACCAGACAGGCGCACCTGATGGCCCTCTTCGATCACCAAAGATAAGTCTAGGCTTGGTGACTTTTGCTGGCTCGTCAATGGTATAACTGCGCCATAATATTTTCCCAGTCAATGCATCCATGGCGACGATTGAACTACGAAAATCACAACAGCTATAAAAAGGGTTTAATGACCAAAAAACTTCCCATGAAGAAATCGGTTGATAAATAATACCTTCATGGTCAACACTAGAACCCGTCACCATCGCTTGTGGATGCTCACCCACTTTCACACGCCAGCGTTGCTCACCCGTCATGATATCAAGAGCAAATACGTCTGCCTCTAAAGTACCAAAACTCACTAAATGATGCTTTTCTGTTTGGATATAACGTATGGCTGTGCGCACCACACTGCCCGCGTCAAATCGCCATCGCTCGCAACCAGTGTCGCGGTCTAAGGCGTAGACACCGCCAGAACCATCACCAATTACAACGGTGTTTGAAGTGATTAATGGCTGAGTATGAGGCGCATCTGTGTCAGCAACAGCGAACACCCATTTAACCGCTAAATCATTCAATAAGTCAGGCCTCACGCCAGCACTGGCCTGTGTAACAAACCGATGATTCTCTTTATTTAAACCCCATCCATTCACCAGCGGTGCAGGATCAATAATTGACACAGTGTCTGTGCAGACATCGGCGAATGCCAATGGGGATCCACCAATAATTGTGAAATAACATATTAATAAGGTGTTTTTACACCGAGAAAAAATCCAATGCAATGTTTTTTGGCAAAATGGATTTAAAATTGATACTAAAAAGCCAGTGATTTTTCTCACATAATCCTCAATAATTTAATTTTTTAATCGTACTGTTTTTTTAACGGCAATACCCGTTTTGCACGTTAACTGTTTATTGCCAAACGGCCAAAATGACTCGAATGTAGTCGCACATAACGAGTCCGTTATTTTGACTAAGCTACATTTTCAATGATTTCTGGATCAAACGTGATCTGCATTTCTTTAATGCCATTCACTAGATTATCCCTAACATATTGAACCGGTTGTGCGAACTGTGGATTTCGTAATCGAGGCAATAACTCTTTAAACATAATATGCAATTCGAGCCTTGCCAAATGCGCGCCCAGACAGAAATGCTCACCATTACCAAAAGCCCTGTGTTCTCGCTGCAATGGAATATCTTGGGCACGAGTTACATTAAATTGCAATGGTGATTCAAATAAATCAGCATCCATATTAATAATATGCCAGTTCAGCATGATCAACTCGCCTTTTTTCATCTGCACTCCTTCGTACTCAACATCTTCCATAACTGTTCGCTGCATCTGGATAAATGCAGGATTATACCGAAGCATTTCTTCGCAGGCGTCAGGAATCAATTCAGGATTGTCAATGAGCTTTTGTAACTGATCTGGATTCTCAATTAGCAAGCGCATACCGTGAGCCGTAACCGAACGAGTGCTTTCATTTCCCGCCGCTATTAGCATTAAAAAGAAGGCTTGAAACTCATCCTCAGTAAGATGCTCATCATTGACTTTACCATCAAGCAAAGCACCCACAATATTATTTAACGGTGCCTCGGCATGCTTTCGAGCTAGTTCACCGGCATAAAGATATATGTTCGCAGAAGCTTCCATCGCTTTCGCTTCTGGATCTTCACCGCCAATATCTTCATCTTCTTGAAAGAACATTTCATTCGTCCAAGTAAAGAATTTCGCTCGGTCTTCCTTCGGTACGTCCATTAAATCAAGTATTGCCATCAATGGCAGTTCGGCAGCGACTTCGGTAATGAATTCACATTCACCTTTTGCAGACACTGCGTCAACAATCTGCTTGGCATAAATTTCAAATGTATCATGATAAGCTTCAACTGCTCTAGGCGTAAATGCATTACGCGCAATGCGTCGATATTTTTGATGGTGAGGTGGATCCATGTTAACCAGCATCAGCTTTTGAGACTCAAGGGCAAACTCGTCAAATTCTTTAGGAATGCATGATTTTTCTTCGCTAGAAAATATCAACGGATTCTTACAAATATAATCAGAAGTTTTTCGATCCATTGCCACCCAATAAGGTTCGCCACGGATAGGGTCATCAACTTTCACTATCGGTGCATCGGCAGCATCACGCATTTCTACTAGCTTTTCATGGTGATGGCCAGGCGTATAAAAATCTGGGTCGCGTATATTGTGGAAGGGGCATTTTGACATGGTAAACTCCGCTATATGACATAGCCGTTAGAGGCTACTTAACTACAAACAGTGGAGTTATGTTACGCGGATTATGAATGCTCTGCTAGTTGACTAGGCCGTCGAAACTGCAGCCTATCCGTTTGTTAATCTTTAGCTGATACCAAACGAATACCTTTGACACTTCTGATATTCATTGGTGGCACTTTTGACATGGCTAAAACGGGCCCTTTTGAGTATTAGGCTCACTCCAAAGCGTCGACCAAACGTCATCATCATTAATGAAATACACTGAATCATCATTAAAGAATGCGCGCTGACGATCGCCGCGCCAGCTATTATTTATATTATCTTTAATGCGGCCAATCGCGTTAATTTCAGCATCATGCGGCGTATCCTTCTTATCAAGACTAAACAGGAATAACTGGTATTGGTGATCGGAAAGGCTATTTATTCTCACCGGCACTGAAAAACGATCACTACTGTCATTTATTATTTGGTATGTAAAAGCATGACGATTATACCGCGCAGATGAAGTGCTTGCCGTACCCTCAGCGCCCAAGCTCATAGCAGACAACGAGTAGGGATCATTAAGATCTTCAACATTAAACAACTCTAGCTTGACGAAGCCTTCTTCATCTTGGCCAAGCCCTAGTAGCAACTCATCACTTATTGGGTGTAAGAAGTCTGAAAAGCCAGTGACCTCTAGCTCGCCCATTATCATCGGGTTAGTGGCTTGCGTTAAATCTAAAACATACAATGGGTCGGTCCGTTCAAACGTCACTAAATAAAGAGTATCACCAAAAAAACGAACGCCGTACAAGTCTTCGTTGGGCTTACCAATATCGGCTGGGAACTGCTCATTTGGCAACGTTGCTACTACAGCCATATCATAAGTGTCTGACTGTACATCGAGTACCGATAAATAATGATCTCGTCGATCATTATTATTATCAGTCCAGTTAGACGTGACTAAACGGAGATAACCTTTATACTCATTAATACGAAAATCAACATCACCTGAACCGCCAAGCAGCCCTTGCGCTGCCCCTGAGCCGATATAAGCCAGTGACTCAGACAACGAAAATCGGTGAACTAAGGTCTTATATTCTGAGTCTGTGTAAACTGATTGAGTAAGGTAGATTGCATTCTCGCTGACATAAATGCCTGCTGTTGACTCAAGATAGCAAGCCGTATTGACGATCGACTTTTCGGCTATATTTACTGCCACTATCATTGTCATCGTTGAAGCGCTTGTGTTGGCGGGGGCAAGCACATGTTGCTCACTAATGACTAAACAGTCCTGCTCTTTAAAGACATCATTGACGGTTATACCGTTTATTTTAGCCGCTGGTAACAGTAAACTACTATTATCCAAATTATCGATTAACACCTGATTTTCTTCATTGACCGTTTCAGAAGAGCTGTACTTCCACCCACTTATTGATGGTGTATGGCGCGCCACTAAATAAACAATATCACCTTTTTTACGACTACTAACAAACCCACCTTCCAACGATAAGTGCCAGTCTAGCGTTGGCGAATTTACATCACTAATATCATACAAAGAAAGCTCTGTCGTTTGCTCACGCCAACAATCAATACAGCGAAAAGCATCACCAAACACACCCCACCAACCAGAGACGCTAATAGCGGCTAACTGGCCATCATCCACATATAAACCTTCGACCGTTTGACCGTCTTCTAAAGCGATACTGCTCACCTCACTCGCCTCAGCGTTAGCTGCATCTGTCGCCAAAATACGAATACTGCGCGGGCTACTCTCTGTTGGCGGAGTTATGGACGCGTCAGCTGTATCAGTATTGTTATTACTCGGCTCAATCGCATCATCAAAAATCACAACACAGCAGGTATCTCTTTGACTATTACTCGGCGCAATAAATAAATGCTCGCCGTCGTATTTAGCAAAATCATGTTCATCAATATTAGGCTCTAAGGTATAGGTCGTCGTAAATCCAACTGGGTTAGCTTCTGCTGTCGAGGACATGGCAATCGCATCAAAGGCCACCCTCGTCTCAAGTAATCCGTCAGAAAGCCCTGCTTGTATCTTCTCAGCAAACTGTTCGGAATTTTCAACCGGAACCAATAATGCTTGGCTCGCATCGACACGACTGCCATTATTATCCGATGACGAACTCGAACCACTGCCGCAAGCGGTTAACAATAGGCTCATTAAAACCACCATTAGATAGCGCATCTCATTTTTCCTGTTGAGTTAGACCCATTTTTGATAGCTAGCAATACACAAGCTTATCGTGAATCATTGATAGCTTTGACTCGACCAATATAATCCAACATTGAAGTGGAATTATCTTAAAGGTTAACCAACTTGTATCAAAATGTATCAGGAACTTATTATTTTACAAATTTTACCTACAAATTAGATCTACCCTCACTTTTTTGAGACCAGATGCCCATAAATGCGCTCAATTACCCTAGAGTTAATTAGCCTGCTGCCATGTTAAGTTATTTTTATTACAGGTATTTGTTGCAGGCTTGTTGTATAAGACGGCGACTTCATTTGTCGTTGCATTTGCCAAAAAGGGTCAATACCGCTGCTGGCAAAAAAAATCTGCTGTTGCTGATGATTTAATTGATCAACCACCGCCATCAGCTTCAGTGATTTAGCTGATTGATAGTGGTTAAAGAAATTCAACTGTGTCGAACCAGCATCATCCAGCTCAACCAAACCGATACCTGCCTTAGCATAAGCAAGACCCGGTCGATACAGCTGAGCCACGCCCTGCTTAGCTGCTGCAATAATAGTGCAGCTATTATTAGTAGGATACGGCAAAGCAATGGTTATCGTGTTTGAGTAGGCATCGTCAATAAATCGCGATGTTTGAATAAAAACAACGATAGTTTTCACTACGCTTTTTTGTTTTCGCAACTTGACCGCGGCGGTACTCGCATATTGGCTAATGGCTTGTTGCAAATCGGACAACTGTTGGATTTTTTGACCAAACGATCGCGTTGAATAGATTTGTTTTTTATGGCCCGGCTGAGTGTCGACATTCATGCAACGCTCCCCATTTAACTCTGCAACCGTTCTTTCAAGCGTCACACCAAATTGACGGCGTATGTGTTTAGCATTCGCTATCTTAAGATCATAAACAGAATATATATCAAGTCGATGTAATCGCTTTGCTAATCGCGCACCTACACCCCACACCTTATTCACAGGCAACTTCTTAAATACTGCATGCCAATCATCAACCGTTTCTAATATACAAACACCTTGCAACTTTGCTGATTTTTTTGCGATATGGTTAGCCAGCTTCGCTAAGGTTTTCGTTTGACCCATGCCCACGCATACCGGCATGCGAATATCTCGCCATAAGCGCTGCTTGATCTGCAAGCCATAGTCACGCCAGTCAACTGAAAAGCCGTCCAACGATAAAAAACTTTCATCGATTGAATAAACTTCTAACTGCGGCGTAAACTCTTCTAGCACCGCCACCACTCGGCTCGACAAATCAGCATACAATTCATAGTTACTGCTAAAGACATGCACTTGATGCTTTGCCAATAAAGACTTTATCTTAAAATAAGGTTGTAAATCGGGAATATTTAACGCCTTTGCAGCACGACTACGCGCGACAATGCAGCCATCATTATTGCTCAAAACAATAACAGGCTTATCGCGTAATTCTGGTCTAAAAATCTGCTCGCAACTGGCATAAAAACTATTAGCATCAACTAACGCGTACATGATGATAACGTAGCGAATGCGTCACTACGCCCTCAATAAATAATTCAGCGTCATCAGCGATGGCAATAGGAGGAAATTGATCGTTAGCCGACAACAAGCGTTTGCGGTGTTTGTCGAGTATTTTGCAGGTCATCTCACCATGAATTAGCGCAATCACTACGGCCCCCTGCTCAGGCTTGACCGATCGGTCAACCACCATCAAGTCACCGTCTAAAATACCTATTTGCATCATCGAACTGCCGTTAGCACGGGCAAAAAAAGTGGCTGCCGGACGCTTAATAATATGCTTATTGAGGTCAATTTTTGCTTCAACATAATCGTCGGCAGGGCTAGGAAACCCCGCTTGAACACTCGATGAATATAAAGGTATATCAATGGCTTGTGATTTTTTACTTACTTCTATTAAGGTAACTTTCATGGGCGTAACAACGATCGACCGGCTATCTGGGGGTTAAAGACTCTCAGCTGTATTAACTGTATATTTATACAGTATAATTAAAAAGTCTTTTAAATAGCAAGTCCTAAATACTGTAACCTAGCACGTCTGATAATCGCGTCTTTCCGCGAACAAAAATGCCGCTGCCTCGCGCAATTTCTTTATCCTCAGCATTATAGGCGATAGCCTCAACAATGAACTGCGACTTAGTCTGATTAACCACCTTACCAACTGCTCGCATTGCACCTTCAGATACTGGTCGGGTCAAGTACGTCGTAAACGAAGTGGTAAGCACAAAAAAATCGCGCTCGAGCGAATTCGCTGCAAAGAAAGCTGCGCTATCTAATAAATGAAAATAAACCGAACCATGAACAGCCCCCGCGGTGTGGCAATATTTAGATTCAAACGCAAGACTGATCTCAGCCTCGCCCAACGTAACACTAATGCTCGGCTGATAAAACGCGTTAATCGGCGCAATAAGATACATCTGCTCTAAACCAATAAAATGTGCATTTTTAGTCATGATGCTCTCTTACTCCTTTGACAGTATCTACTTTTTAATAACTATTTTCGTTAACATATTTATCTTTTTTTGAGAGTGGTTCGCAAGGTCTGTACAGGCTGATCGATAAGACGAATCAAAATAAAAGAAACAACTAACACAATTAGTAATGCTAACAGCAGGATAGCAATACCGTGAATAGAACTATTGTGTATAGGCTGGCCTAGCAACATGTATGAAGTGAAAATTCCCGCCTGCCACTGCAATAAATATATTGGGTAAGAATACTCACCGATTACTTTATCAAATTGGGCAGAAAGTCTTGGCCATAGTGCCCCGTTAGCTATCTGATAACAGAGCAGGACGCAGAAAAATGCATTGACATAAAAACCCATTTCGAAATAGTAATCATACACTATGACCGCTACCATATTAATTAACACACCCAGTAATAGATACTGCGGCTGAAAAAACCAATCATCAATAAGCGCCCAACCCTCTTTTTTCAAAAAATAAATATACGCACCCATCGCAAAGGGTAAAGAGCCCGCCATGATAGGAAAATAACGATATCGCCAACCCAACCCATGATAAAGACAATAAGCCACATAAATAACGGATACAGCCAGCCACAATTGCACGCGAAACCGAGTTCTTGATAAGCCAAGGCATATAGCCGCATAAAAAAACAGTTCAACGGTGATCGCCCAAGTAGTAGGCACTAAAATCGGCTTATATTCATTCGCAAAAAGCAGAGGGTAGACCATAGTGATATTGGCCAAAAAATCAGTCAAGCTCTGTGGTAGAAAAATACTGCTGTTGTAGGAAGTCACATATTCTTTTCCCACAAAACCAATAAGTAACACCGTTATAAAAGCGGAACACCAGTAAAGAGGGTAGAGACGTAAAAATCGATTACAAGCGAAAGACCAACGACCACGAACATTGAAACCATACGTTTGATGCATTATATGCGTCATTAAATAGCCGCTGATCATATAAAATCCGAAAACAGCATAGGTGCCTATTTGCCAGATATTGAGCAAATGGCCCACCATGACCAATAAGGCTAATATCGTGCGTAACAAACCGAACATAATCACTGCCTAACAATGTATGACGTTTACTCAATAGATTGATCGATGATTACATAAATCATCAGAGACACTATAACAGACAAAAAATGTCCTTTGCCTCTTTTTTAGATGCGATCTAAGGCTCATAAAAAATTTAAGAAAAATAGTGACTGCTTTATAAACCATCGCTTTTAACCACAATATCTCTCGCCACAACGCTAGCCGCAGTGGGTAAGTTCGCGGTATGATTAGCGACTACTATTTAGAAGTAGTTGAGCACGCTATTGAAGCCATTTGATCAACATGAAAAGGCAGCAGACACAAACAATGACAGATTTGAATACAAACGACACATCGATTTATACGCCGCAAACAATTGAAGCGCAAGCTCAGCAATACTGGCGTGACAACGCCAGCTTTTTGAGTACTGAAGACCCAACGCGTGAAAAATTCTATTGCCTTGCCATGTTCCCCTACCCCAGTGGAAAATTACACATGGGCCATGTGCGCAACTACACTATCACTGATGTGATCGCTCGATACCAGCGCATGCTGGGTAAAAATGTCTTGCATCCCATGGGTTGGGATGCCTTTGGCTTGCCCGCCGAAAATGCAGCCATTCAAAATCAGACCGCACCCGCTAAGTGGACTTATCAAAACATTGACTACATGAGACAGCAGCTTAACTCTTTAGGCTTTAGTTTTGACTGGTCCCGTGAATTTGCTACTTGCGAACCTGATTACTACCGCTGGGAACAATGGTTTTTTACGCGTCTGTATGAAAAAGGCATGGTCTATAAGAAAATGTCTACTGTTAATTGGGACCCAGTTGACTGTACCGTACTGGCTAATGAACAGGTCATCGACGGTCGTGGCTGGCGCTCAGGCGCCCTGGTTGAACGTAAAGAAATTCCGCAATGGTTTATTAAAATCACCGAATACGCTGAAGAACTGTTAACCAGTTTAGACGAATTAACCGAGTGGCCAGAACAAGTTAAAACCATGCAAAAAAACTGGATTGGTAA
>DDED01000178.1:2892-4183 GCA_002336035.1 Cellvibrionales bacterium UBA1963 | reverse complement strand
GTGATTTCGATAAAGTCGAGAATAAAACCGAGTAAAAATATAACCACCATCACCAACAGCGTGGCGCCAAAGACACCGCCAGGAAGACTGGTAAAGAATTGCTCGACGACCTCTTCGCCGCCAAAGCCTCGAAACACTAATGAAAATATTGCTGCACCAATCAGAATAAGGAAGACCATCGAAGTCACTTGAGTAGTGTTCTGGGCAACCTCACGCAATTTCTGAATAGTGAGCTGACCTTTGACCGCCGCCAGGACAGTCGCCCCGAAAGCGCCAACACCTGCTGCCTCAGTTGGGGTTGCCAGACCGGTCAAGATGGAACCAAGCACGGTAATAATTAAAAATACCGGCGGTAGTAAGTTTTTCATTGCTCGTGATAGCGATCTATTAATAACATGCTGACCATTGTCTACTGGTGTTGGTCGAGAAAAAACAACTAAGTAGAGGCAATAAAATATCACCAAAAGTAATCCTGGAATAATTGCCCCTAAAAACAAGTCACCGATTGACACTGTCTTTGGCGTAAATATGCCCATGTTCAACTGTGCCTGCTGATAGGCTCCAGACAACGTATCTCCAAGCAAGACCAGTGCAATGGAGGGTGGGATAATTTGGCCCAAGGTTCCGGTGGCAGCAATAACACCAGTCGCTTGTGATGGCGAGTAGCCCCTCTTGAGCATGGTTGGCAATGACATCAAACCCATAGTAACCACGGTGGCTCCAACAATACCCGTGCTGGCCGCAAGCAGCGCGCCAACCAGTACTACCGAAATACCAAGGCCACTTTTAAAGCCGCCAAACAAGTCGGCCATGCTCTCCAACAAATCTTCCGATAACTTGGATTTCTCTAGCATCACGCCCATAAAGATAAACAAAGGTACTGCAATTAGGGTTGTATTCTCGATAGTGCCAAATAGCCTATTGGGGAGCGCCATCAAAAAGGCCATGTCGAAGTGGCCCGTCACTGCACCTGCCAGCGCGAACAACAACGCCGTTCCCGCTAAAGACAGCGCCACGGGATATCCTGCCATCAAGACAAGACACACCGCCAGAAACATAATAAAAGGAATTAATTCCGCCACTATAGTATTGGCCCATGGTTGTCGGAGACGCTACTAGTACCGTCAACCTCTTCAAAATCGACATGACCACTGAGGCGTAGTACATTTTTTAAGATCTCCGCAACACCTTGTAGCAGCAACGTCGCAGGCATTATCAGCATCAGTGTCTTGAGGATGTAGGTAAAAGGTAAGCCATTATTTTCAGCCGATGTCTCGCCAATAGCCCAACT
>DDED01000178.1:0-2491 GCA_002336035.1 Cellvibrionales bacterium UBA1963 | reverse complement strand
GTCCCCAAAAGATCGACCATCGCCTTGCGCTTTACAGAAAAATGACGATAAAAAATATCTACCCGCACATGGCCATCATGCTTAAGCGTGTAGCCAATGCCCAATAAAAAGACCGCCGCATGCAGGTAAGTAACCGACTCTTGCAGAGCAATGGATCCCATTTGTAAGAAATAACGAGTGACAACCACCACTATAACCACAGCCACCATGGCAACCGTCAGCCACGATACGCACCGGCCAATGAGATCAATGACGTAATCTAAGAATTGAGTGACGCGAGTAGTAGGTTGAATCATAATAATTGGAGCAACCATAATTATTGTAAATGTGCAGCTGGGCCTTATTGTACCCCGATTGCTATTAGCTAGACTATCACCTGAAAAAATCCATCGCACATTATTAGAAAAATACTGTAAAAAGACTAAAGCTTTTAAACGTTGTGCCGACTAATGATAAGACAAGCATAAACTCACAGGATTTAACGGATAAGAGTCCTCTTCTCGCCTTATTGAGAGAGTAAGGCGAAGGTTTAAATGGTAAAAGTATGAGCGAAAACGATATAAAATTAGTATCCAGCGTTCCATCCAATCTGGCAAACAGCCAACCGGCAGCCAAATCAGTGCCGGCGCGCGTTGCACCAACGATTTCCCCGGAACGAATTATAAGCAATGCCGACAATGTCAAAGCTGCAACCTTTAACGAACTCACTACAAACCATGACGACTTTAAAAAAGCGGTTGTTGAGATTAATAAGGCCTTAGAGAAAATACCGACTACCCTGGCCTTTCAAGTCGATCAAAACTCTAAACGTTTTGTTGTTAACGTTGCCGATATCAGCACCGGCGAGCTTATTCGGCAGATACCGGGGGATGCAGTACTTCGCATAGCCCGTCAACTGGAGTCATTGAAAGGCATTATTTTTGACGATAAATATTAGATTATCTTAACTACAATGCTAAAGTTAACGCCCTTTCTCCCTCCTGCCGGTTTTTCGACAATCCGGCAAAACTGCTGGCTTTTCTTTGCCGGTTATGCATATATTTTTACTTTTCAAACATTTATCCGATATTAAATCACTGATTTATATACTAATTTTATTTTAAAGTGGCTATTTTCAAAAAGTTGGCATCTCTTTTGCTTTTATCTTCGTGCAACACTTAAATTTAACGAGGTGAAATGAAATGACCACAATCAATACAAACACGTCTGCTTCGATTGCCGCTAAGGCCTTAACGCAGAACGATCGACTCATGAATGATGCCATGGAACGTCTTTCCACAGGTAAACGAATAAACAATGCGGGGGATGATGCTGCGGGCTTAGCAATAACAAGTCGGATGACAACTCACATTGAAGGTTTGGAGCAGGCTGCTCGAAATTCCAATGATGCTATTGGAATGATACAGGTAGCTGACGGTGCTCTAGCAGAAGTAACTGGTATTTTGCAGCGGATGCGCGAAATTACAGTTCAAGCAAGCTCAGCAACCTACACGACCACTGATATCGGCATGATCAATAAAGAGTTTACTCAGTTACGGGACGAAATTACTAATATTGTCGAGTATACGACATGGAATGGAACTGCTCTGCTCGATGGGAATGTAAATGCGGCAGGTGGATCAACTCTTGGAATTGATACATTGCAAATTACTGCGGCTCAACTCCAAGCTCTTGGTACAGATAATGCTGCTACCTTTGAGCTGACTGATACTAATGGTCGAACGCTTACGGTAACCAAAGCAAATATAGCGACTGCGGGCGCAACAAATTTTGGTAACGCGACTCTCGCCCAGCTTGCTACTGCTCTGAACACTGCCATAGATGCGAATACTGGTTTTGCTCAGTTGGACGCGTCAGTGTCTGGTGATACCATTGTATTCACCCAGGAAGTTTCTGGTGCAGGTCAAATCACCTCTATCGGTGGTAAGACAGATGCTACGACCTCAGTTTCAATCGGTGGAGGTGTTACCCGAACCACAAATGCCGGATCTGATACCGTTTCATTCCAGATAGGAACAAACGTTAATCAAACTTTGAGTGTAGAATTCGGTACTCTTAAAATGACTGCGGCTACTGGAAACGATCTTGGCGCCAATTTCCAAAATGATCTAACGGTAACAACTAATGCGGATGCCAACACCGCGATGGGCTACATTGATATCGCAATAGATGCAGTGAATACTCGTCGTGCGGCGCTTGGAGCAGGAATTAGCCGTCTAGAGCACACAATTGACAATCTTGAGAACAATGCCGTAAATCATGCTGCGTCGCGTAGTCGAATCTTAGATGCTGATTATGCAGCTGAGACAACAGAACTTGCTAGAACTCAGATTATTCAGCAGGCTGGAACGGCTATGCTCTCGCAGGCAAATCAAAAGGCACAGTCAGTATTAAAGCTACTTCAAAACTAGCAGTAAAGAACTTGCCTCTTAATTTAGTAGCCCATTAGAATTGGGCTTGCTAAGCCAAAAACCTCCCTGGTCAGGAGGTT
>DDED01000090.1:2970-12350 GCA_002336035.1 Cellvibrionales bacterium UBA1963 | reverse complement strand
AGGTGGCGGATGATCACCCAACAGTGTCGCCATAAAATAATAGTACATGTTGGTGATGGCAGATCCAGCAAACAGCCAACAAGGTAAACGTATCCAATTTTTTTCATTGATGATTGCATAGATCATTACCGCAATGAATGGCGTATGAATGAAGGCATCGATAGCCACTGCGCTGAATAAAAAAATCGGTAACGGATCCAATAAGTGCGCAGGCTCTTCTGCCAACGCCCATTCATACAGCCAGCGCAATGGCGGCCATGGGCTATCAGGACTCACCGCCACACCCAGCGCCTCGGGTATATTAAACAAAAAACCATACGTAAATGAGATTGAATAAAAAGCAATTAACAATATGTCGATGGGTCGATTTCTCAATGGAACTGCATTCATCGCGGGCACCTTTTTTGTTGAAAAAACTTATGTTGACTACTCGGGCACATTTATTTGGTAAATATCATAACTAATACCCTGGTCAGTTGGCTTGCCGATACCAACTGTCTGTATGTTATTGAGCCACGTCAATTGCTGCGCCGCTGTTTCGAACAATGGCGCTATAATTACGCTGAGACTATCGCCCACTGGCTTTGCTATTCCGTTATAGGTCATTAAGATGTACTGCTGATCTTTAGACTTTAACACCAATCGAACATCGGCCTTCATGGTTCCGTCAGCTCGTAATGTCGCCCACTCCGAACTTGGCCCGGCCACAATCTCGCCTTGCAATGCCGGGCCTTCAATCACACCGCCAGTGGGCGCGACAATAACACGGTCGGCCTGCGGGCCTGGACTTATGGCAATCGGCTCGTCAATAAATGCTTCTATGCGAAACAAAAAACTAACCGGTAAATTGGTCAACATAAATCATAACCTCAATGCTTAATGTGTATTAAATGCACGTTCAATTTGCTCGTTCGTTAGGCCAAACTCTTCAGCTGTATAACGATGCGAGCGTATAGCGTGCCGATCTTCATGCTGAATTCCAGCGACCATTTTCTCAACATCATCATCAAGACTAGCTCGGCCAGAATCCAGCGAAAAATGCCGATAAATATTTTTCACAACGGTAGCGGGATTGTGCTGTAACTGTTGCATCGACACATCGTAAACTCGAGTGGCTGAATGATTGCGCCGAAACGTTTCTAAATTATCTAACAAGCTAGACCACTGAGCCAGCTCTCTGCGGCCAACCCGATGCTTATCAATGCCAGGCTCGACCATTCTTCGGGTGGTATAAACCAAGTTCGCCACAGAAGGAATCAATTCGCAAGGGTCTCTGTGCATTTGAACAATGCAAGCATCAGGAAAGGTCGTCAATAAAGCGTCCGGTGCCCACAAATGGCTCGGATCCTTCAATACCCATCGCCGCTCGTCACCGCCGCTAATTAATTGTAAATTCATCTTATAGCGCGAGTAGGCTTCGGTGAAGTCAGCCTTCAACAACCATTGCTCATAATCGCCCACCCATGCCGCTGATTGAAACGTCACGTTCATAAAACTTTGCATTAGCAACAAACGACATTCATCAACTTGATTAGCAGCCATGTCATGAATCTCTTTTAACGACGGTGCAGCTTGCTGCATATATGTTAGTTTTTCATCACACTGCTGAAATTCAATCATGCCAGGCCATTCTTTTTTATTTGGCCTGGGCTGAGGGCTCACGCCCAACCAATACTCAAGGCCTTGATTGCAGTTATCGGCTGCCAACAACCGATGTAAAGCAGTCGTCCCGCTTCGAGGCATGCCAATAATAAAAATAGGCCGCCTAATTTCAACATTAATACAGCTAGGGTTTTGATGAAAATAAAACTGACTGCACAATCGACTCTGTAATACGTCAATTATATTAGCCCGCATAATTTGCGCTGTCAGCGGACTTAAGTCATCGGCGGCATCAAGTGATTTAGCCAATACCTGCAGCGCACATTGATACTCGTTACCGCCAAAATCATTAAAACCCATTCTATCGGGCGAAGACAATTCAAAAGCGAGTTGCGCCTCATGATGTAACTGGGGTAATTCGTGATAAAAACCCATTGCTTACCTTTTATCTTGAACCTAACAATGATGACTCGGGTGAAAGAGTTATTAATTTAGTGACAGGGTCTGGCTGCTTTTTTGCGGCCGCTAGCCAGCGTAGCGCAATAACTCCACGCCGATGAAATTGCGTGCTTAACCAATTGCCCGAGTCTGGTCTCGTTGGGCTAACCATGACGATCACTGAACCGTCAGGCTCAGTGATCGCTGAGCGAATGTTAATAGCGCTTATTAGTGAACGGCTATCAAACGACTCTAGCCAATGATTTGCCAGCTGAATATTCCAATATTCGCATTGAGGTGGGCGAAGTATGATTTGCAAAGCCTCCCCCTCAGCCAGCTCAAAATAACCATAGTTATATTGGCAGTTAGGATCACCTTTGGCCATGCCTAATAATTCTGGTTTAATTTCAGTGATTTTATTTTTACGCTGCATAAAGTCATTCGTCCAGCCCAAAAACTGCTGCGTGATTCCATGCACCATCAATGCTGGACGGCTTAGCATATTGTCTAATCGCTCAGCCGACATCGGCCGGTCAATGCTAGCAACTTCACCGCCGACGACCTCTATGTTTAAATCGGCTTTTGTTTCATCACAAGGGTTTAACAAGGTTTGTCGAATAATCAGACTGTTTGACATGTCACAAAGAGGAAGCCAATGCGCCTGTTGATCCTGCGGCGCTTGCGCACTGGCTATAACTGTAAATAAACCCTGTGCATCGACAACTAAATCATTTTGATTTAAAAATCCGGTCGATTGCAAACCTTGGGCTGAACCTAGACGGCCATGAAAAGCCCCTATATTAAATTGATAGCAATCATTTAAACGACCCGTTAACTTATAACTCAGTGACCCTTTAATGGGTATGCTGGCATAAATGAAATCTGGGTTGTCTGCACCGATGCGTGTTTTGCGATACTCAATAGTGGGCGGTGTGAGTGAAGGCGGCTCAACAGCATCTTGCAAAGAGCCGGCCAGTAATCTCGCCAAATAACGAAACCCCTCACTACGTTCGAGCTCATCTTCTGCTGAATTATCTATCACAAACTGACCGGCAGACTTTACCAGATCACAAAATTCATTCCACGAATCACCGCTAATGACTTTATCAACTAATACTTCATTTTTATTTGGCTGGCTCATTGTTATGTTCTCGTCAATTCATGGCATAAAAATTAATGACTGCCCTGTTGAAAACTTATTAACTCGACATTGGATTTAAGCATGTAATTTCAGTCGATCATTATACAAGTTGTTAATAACGCGTACCTTTATTTTATTCAGCACAGTGTTTGTCCTTGATTTTTTTTCGCTGCGCAAACGCATGATGGTTAAAGCCCAGAAAAGTTAATACTTACCCTATCATGACGATCCTACTTATTGGTCTTAATTTGCGCTTATATATCATTGCGATAAAGTTATTTATACTTTACCTTTAGATCTTAAATACTAGGCATCAACCGGTGAATAATAATAAATGACCACTCAGAAAATGATCACTCCAACAGCAGCACATCGACTTCGATCTCTAGCCATGTATACCCTGATGATGCTCGCACTAATTGCTTGCCAACCTTCTTCAATTCAATTCGCTAAAGAGATAAATGGCGACTTTCAAAATTGGGGTCATTACGGTGGCGACGCCGGTAACAGTCACTACTCAACGTTGACTGAAATTAATACTCGTAATGTTGCTAACCTTGATCTCGCTTGGTCCTACCATAGCGCCAAAAATGAAGCTATTTCTGCCACCTCAGAGCTGCAAATCAACACCATCATTGTGAACGGAATTCTTTACGGGCGAAACCCCAAGTACAATGTGTTTGCCCTGCAAGCCGATACCGGCAAAGAGGTCTGGACACGGCCTACAAATACCGACCCAGTGGGCCTGTCTTTTATGCGCGGGTTAAGTTACTGGCAAAATAAACACAACCAGCAACAGCGAATTTTATTTACCACCTCGCATCACTTACTCGCCATTGACGCCAATACGGGTCAAACAATTACTGATTTCGGTGATAACGGAAAGGTGGATTTAAGGGCTGGTCTGGGACGTGATGTTAACAAGATTTCTGTCTATGCCCCATCGCCTGGCGTTATTTTTGAAGACCTGATTATTATCGGCACCGCTGTTAATGAGACCTTTGGAGCAGCCCCGGGGGATATTCGCGCCTACAGCACTGTGACCGGTGCGCTAGTTTGGACATTTCATACTTTACCCCACGAAGGCGAGGTAGGCTATGACACTTGGCCGGAAGAACACTGGCGCACAGGCGGTGGCGCCAATGCCTGGGCAGGCCTAAGTGTCGACGTTGGCCGTGGCGTGGTCTATGTGCCTACCGGATCAGCTACGCCTGACTTTAACGGTTCAACACGCGAAGGTGACAACCTTTTTGCTAATTCAATTCTAGCGCTCAATGCAAAAACCGGGGAACGCATTTGGCATTACCAAACGGTTCACCATGATTTATGGGATCGTGATTTAAGCTCTGCACCCACGCTGGCAACGCTTCATAGTGACGGCGAAAAAAAAGATGTTGTCGTGCAGGCGTCAAAGCAAGGCGTTCTCTATTTATTAGATCGAGACAGCGGTAAACCGATCTTTCCAATTGAAGAAGTTGCAACTCCAGCCAGTCCCATTAATGGTGAATACGCCTCACCAACTCAGCCTCGCGTCACGTTGCCTGAACCCTTTACCCGCCAAGCATTTACTCCCGATATGATTACGGATATTAATTCTGCCGCCTATGACTATGTTAAAAAGCAATACGATGCGGCCGCACCCTTTGCCTATTTTCGTCCACCGGGTATTCAACCTAGCATTCTATTTCCAGGCTTTTACGGCGGCGCAAACTGGGGCGGCGGCGCTTATGATCCGGCAACAAATCTTTATTACATCAATGCCATGGAAGACGCCAATTTAATCAATATGGTACCTCTTGAGCTTTCAGTGAACAGCGACAGCGATCAAGGGAAATTAGTGTTTAAACAACACTGTGGGGGCTGTCACGGCGATCAACTGCAAGGCTTTTACCCTTACGCTCCCGCACTTGCCGACATTAATCTTCGCGGTAACAAGCAAGATGCAATCGCCATTGTCAACGCGGGCAAAGGCCGAATGATGCCTTTTAACTATTTATCTGAAAAAGAGCGCAGCAACGTTGTTGACTACGTCTTCGCACTTAGCGCATCGTTGTCAAACAGTGAAGATGAACACGGCACCGCCAAACCATCTGCCCCCTCTTCACCCGCTGCCAGCGCGGTTAGTAGCGATATCAATCGTCTTGAAATGCAAACTACTTACGTGTTTGGTGGCTATGCACCCTTTACTGACGAGCGCTATTACCCTGCAGTTAAACCCCCGTGGGGCACGTTAAATGCGATTAATTTGGTGACGGGTAAGCGCCAATGGCAAGTTCCTCTGGGTGAATATGCCGAGCTGACCGCAGAAGGTATTGCGCCTACCGGCACCCGAAACTATGGCGGGCCCGTAGTCACTGCCGGCGGCTTGCTGATTATCGCGGCCAGCAGCGATGAAAAACTGCGGATTTTTGATAAGTCTTCAGGACAATTACTGTGGCAATATCAATTACCTAGCGCCGGTTATGCAACCCCCAGCACGTATCAAATCAATGGCAAGCAGTATATCGTCATTAGCTGCGGCGGCGGGAAATTAGGCACCGCTGCCGGCGATCAATACTTAGCGTTTGCCCTGCCTTCTGCCGCCAAATAAGGTTCAGATATGCCTGGATTTTGCAGGCATTGAGCTCAAAATAAACGATTCGTAAGCTGAAAAATGCTCGTTCTTAACAATAGGCAATCTTCTTTTTCAGCAAGCGTCGTATAATTAGTGTGTTGAAAAAGGAATATCCAATGAAAAGCATACCGATTAATCAAGACTTACCGCCACCATACCGCATTGAAAGTTCACTGCCGACGCGTTATCCACGTGGATGGTTTTGTATTGGTGCAGGTTATGAGTTCGCTAGTCAGCCGACCAAACTCGATTACTTTGGTACATCGTTGGTCGCCTATCGCGGCGAAGAAACCAATACCTTGCATGTGCTGGATGCCTTTTGCCCCCACATGGGCGCAAACCTAGCCGATGGCTGTGTCAAAGGCGATTCTGTGGTGTGTCCTTTTCATGAGTGGAGCTGGGGCAGCGACGGCATATGCAATGATATTCCTTATGCCAATTCAATTCCTCAACGCGCCAGAATTAAAAGTTGGCCAACGACAGAGATCAACCAATTAGTGTACATCTGGCATGACCCCGATGGCGGCCCACCGATTCCTGAGCAAGCCATTCCTGAAGACCCTATGGTTCTGGAAGACGGCTGGACACCCTGGGTGATTCGTCGTGTACCCATTCCCAATAATGCACGTGAACTCATCGATAACATGGCTGACAAGGCCCACTTTGGACCGGTTCATGGCTTACCAGCGGTTGATAAATTTATTAACATCTGTGAAGGGCATACGTACACCCAAATTCAGGAGACCAATACTGAATTTATGGGCAAAGCACAATCAACCGCGACCTATTATGGGCCTGGTTACATGATCCATCACCAAAAAATGAGCGGTGGGACCGTCACAGAACCTCACAACTTTATGTCGCTAGTCATGAACGTACCAACTTCAATGGACAGCTTCGAATTTCTTGCGGGCTTTAAAGAGCGCGTTCCAGAAGGGATGGAAGGTGATATTGACGCTCAAATTGAATACGTGAAAGAAGTGATGGTCATGTCAGAAGAAAAAGGCGTGTTCGCTGACATGCACATTTGGCAAAACAAAACACCCATTAATAACCCTATCCTTTGCGATGGCGACGGGCCAGTGACACGTCTCAGGCAATGGTATGAGCAATTTCTTGTTCCTACGGATGAGATTCCTGACAGCTTAAAACAGCGCAAAGTCTACGATAAAAGTGAACCTCGACTGGAGTGGCCTGCTAATCTAGCCGCCTATCAAGAAATGGCTGATGCGCTCGAAAAATAATGACTGAAAAGGGCGCTAAGCGATCAAGTTAAGCAGTTGCTGGCGCACAAGCATCACGTCATCACAGCGCCGAGCGAAAGAAATTCGAATCTTACTGCGCTCAGTAGTGATTAAAAAGCCATCCGCATCAAAATCATGGAATTGTGGCCACTGGCCTTCTAACTCTATCCCTGCCTGCTCACAGCACTCGACCAATAATTCATGGTAGCCACGTCTTAACTGCTGAATAATTCGCTGCCTTAATATTGTCGAAAAATCATCGGCTACGCGCAAGCTGAACAGGTCGGTTTCCTGCGCCAGTCCAGTAGACGTTATAAACCAATATTGTAACGGGCACTTTTGGACGTGCATAATGTCTCCTTTTGTTATTATTCGTCTGCTAAACGGCTTTTTTCATCCGATTTAATTTTGTTCGGCTTAGTGCAACGTCCGACTAGCGCCGCTGAATTTACTGTTATAGCCACTGACGGGAAGACCTTGATGGCTCACATCAACAGGTTCAAATTGCTCCTCATGAACCCAGCCCTTAAACAACGCCTTGTAGGTCACATCCAATGCCTTAATGCATTCATTAAGATGATGACGAAGTTGAGTGGTGGGATGAAACGTTTGATTGATCGCGTCTAAACGATGCCGTGCTAACACCAAATACAATTGACTGAGCTCATAGTCACCCAAGCGACTCAAGCTGGTGGATAATAATATGGTTGACGTGATCAAATAATTAACCGCTGATATAGGGTCGAGAATTCCAGCTTCAAGGATGATCTCCGCCGAATCTAAAGCTGCACCAAAGCAATCCCTTGATCGCTCTACCGCTCCCTCCTGAAAATACGCCTGCCCATCGGAAAGCGTCCTCTTATAAACGGCTAAGGCTTTGTAGGGGCTTTGCTTAAGAAACGCCAGATGATTAGAACAAAGAAACTTTTGCTGAGTCACGATTAATTCCTGCAATATGGTGTATTTCGGCCAACTGGCCACGCTTAATGTGCATAATAATAATAATCATTCTCATCAATGAGGTCAATCAATTTAAAAATCCAACTATATCAATCGCTTGGAATAAAAAAATCCAGTCTCTTTGGATAAGTTGTAAATAGTAATGCCAACCATTATCATTGGTGCCTTAAAAAAAGATAAGCTTGGCTTAGAAGGCAATACTGTTGCTGACGCCGCCTGTTTTTCCCAACCGAATACGCCACTTTTCGAGAATATGCATGTCTATTACCTGGTTAGAAAATCTGATGTATGAAGTGTCAGGGCTGTTCCTTGCTCCCGTTTTATTATTACTGGCAGTGTTATTTGCCTACAGTTTTTTTTTAACGGGCGCCTTTTTTATGCAGGCCCTGCAAAGAAAAAAAGCCTTGCCACAATATTTAATCAGTTTACAGCAGTTAGCTAATGGTAAAACTCCAATCGCTATCCCCGGCTATCCACTCCTCTCTCTTAGCGTTCATGATCACGATGTCGATCGTGATCAATTGGATATTGAAGCGCTGAAGCAATTAGAGGGGGTTCGGTCAATTAGCCGTTTAGCACCGATGCTGGGCTTGATCGCAACCATGGTGCCAATGGGGCCGGCCTTAAAAAGTCTTAGCGATGGCAACATTCAGGGCATCAGTGAAAATTTAGTGGTCGCTTTCTCTGCAGTGATATTTGGCTTGGTTATTTCTTCGATCACGTTTTGGATTGCTAGCTATAAAAAACGCTGGCTTGCGATTGAATTAGTGGATGTCGATCGGTCACTGATTCAACGTACAAACCGTCTCAACAAGGAATAAATACAATGCGTTTACTTGATGAAGACGAAGCCGCAAACCCGATGCTATCAGTAGCTAATTTAATTGATGTTTTTTTAGTATTAATTGCCGCATTGTTAATTTCGATAGCTGAAAATCCTTTAAATCCTTTTTTAGACGAAACCGTTACTGTGATTAAAAATGCTGGGCAACCCGATATGGAGCTGATCATTAAAGACGGTGAAACCATTGAAACGTATAAAAGTAGCGGCGAAATCGGCAATGGTGAAGGCGTTAAGGCTGGCATCGCTTATAAGATGCCCGATGGGTCGATCGTTTATGTACCTGAATAACTGCCAACTTTGAAAATTTTCATCAACCACACTAATAAACATAGTTTTAGCAACAGCAAGGGAGTAAATCCATACATGCTAGGCATCGAATCAATAGCGAAAACGTTATTTCCAACATTTATTGTAAGTTCTTTACTTCTGCTCTCGACGTTATCTTCTGTCGTTACTGCTAATAATTCCAAAGAACCGCAAGCATCGCCCAGCATCTTATTGGTGAGCGGCTCGCACAGGAACGGCCAAAAAACCGCA
>DDED01000090.1:0-2673 GCA_002336035.1 Cellvibrionales bacterium UBA1963 | reverse complement strand
TGTGAGCGGCTCGCACAGTAACGGCCAAAAAACCGCATTGCTTAAGGCTGGCGCGCAAGATTATGGCTTTACCATTGCAGTGACTCGAGCAGATGATATTAAAAACTTAAGCGATAGACAAACGGCGTTTGTCGAGCATTCTTTAATTATTTTCGATGGCGTTTCATCGCGCGATAATGCGGCTAGCTTTGCCGAATTCATTCCGCTAGTAAAGGGATCGAGTCAAGCATTCATGGCCATGAAGTTTGAGCCTGACTATCTACATAATTTATCGGCAGAATCCGCTAAGACCATAAGTGCCTATTATGATAATGGTGGCAAAAAAAACATTGACCGTCTGTTGAGCTATTTCCGCTACCGTATTTTAGACAGTAATCAACAGCAAGCGATCTTACCGCCTGTCGTGTATCCGCAGCAAGGCATTTATCATCCTGACTACAACGGTCTAATTTTTGAAACACGAGAAGCCTACAACGACTGGCTAACGAAAAAAAAACAAGCTCTTAGTGCCAATAAACCCACTGTCGGCATACTGATGCAACGCGCCTCAATTGAGGTGATGGAAACCGGCGTCATTGATGCCACCATTGCTAAGATCGAGGCCAGTGGTGCACAAGTTATTCCGTTCTTTTTTGAGCTGAGTCCCTTTGCTGCGCAATATGGCCAATTAATTCAGGAGCAAGACAATACATTGGTTGATGTCATTATTAACTTCCGCATGATTCATTGGGCCAATAAACGGAAAAAGGAATTTGAACAGTTCGGCGTGCCGGTGATGCAGGCACTGACCTACTTCGACGGCGGCCAACAGGTGTGGGAAAACGACATACAAGGTATCTCACCGGGCATGACGCCGTTTGTCTTAGTCTTGCCAGAGTCATCAGGGGTCATCAATCCATTAACCGTATCGGCCATCAAAGGTGGCATGAGTCCCCGCGGTGATGACGGCGACGCAGCCACTGAAATTGAGGTGATTGACTACCAAGTCGATCATATGGTCAATCGCGCATTGGCGATGGTATCACTCAAATACAAGGCCAATAACGATAAGAAAATTGCCGTCATGGTATGGGGCGGCGAGGACATGGGCGCATCCTTTTTAAACGTTCCCGACAGCTTACATACGCTAGCACATCGTCTTAACAGTGAGGGTTATAATATTGCTCCCTATGAACATGGATTTTACAGTGACCGCGCTAAAGCCATACTCGAGCCGTTTTTTCGCGACGATCGATTAGGGGCAAAAATGGATGAACTGGTGGCCGAGGGATTAGCCGACCTGTTGCCTCTCGATGACTATTTCAAGTGGTTTAACCGCCTGCCGACCACCGTGACCCAGCCAATCATGGATTATTGGGGTCACCCCAAAAATAGCTTTATGGCAATGGAAAAAGACGGCGAACACTATTTATTAATGCCACGAATTAAAAACGGCAACATGGTGGTGCTTCGCCAACCGCCTCGCGCAGACGACAAAGAACAGGCCGACCGCATTTATCATGATGAGACTGTACCGATTAATCATTTTTATTTAGCGGGTTACTACTATGCGCGAGAATATTGGGGCAGCGATGCAATTGTTCATTTAGGCACCCACGGCTCACAAGAGTATTTATACGGTAAGGAGCGTGTGCCAAGCATATACGATCATTCCAATCTTGCCGTTTGGGATACGCCCATTCTTTACCCGTTTATTGTCGACGATGTCGGCGAGGCAATGCAATCAAAACGCCGCGGCAGTGCTACCATTATTTCGCACATGACACCGCCCTTTGCGGCGGCTGGCTTACAAGGCGAATTAGCCGACATCCATAATCTCATGCACGAGTACAAGGCTCTCGATGAGGGCGGCGTTAAAGCCAAAACCGCACAAATGATTATTGACACCTGTTTTGAACATAATATTTGTGATGACATGGGCTTGACACGCGAAGTCATTGCGGCAGATTACGGCGCTTTTCTTACGCAGTTACACGATTACATGAATGAGTTATCGGGGCTTAGCCAACCACTCGGTCTGCACTCTTACGGTGAATTAGCTCGACCTGAATTAGTCATCAGTACTTTATCGCAAATGTTAGGCACCGAATTTTTAAGCGCTGCTGCCGAATTTGAGACTCGCGCTTATCAGGCCGCCGTTCACGATGGCAGTCATGAACACGGCAACCACAATCAACATAATCACGACAACGCCCAGCAGAATCATCAGCACGATGATGACAGCGATCATGGTTTTCATGAAACTCAATCGGAACTCGAGCAGTTAGCAGGTTTTAAAACTGTGCGTGATTATGTTGTCGCTGCAGTCGATGCCAAAGACAGCGACCATCAACATGCCGACGCGTATCATCACGACACTGAACACGATAAAGAGCACGATTCCCGTAAAGTGCATGACCATGCACACCAAGCCCCAGTGGCCATAGACAAACTCAGTGAAGATTTGCAGGCGTGGATAACGACGGGGCAAGACTATTATCGCAATATGCGCGGCATCAAAGAGTTGGATAATACCGTGGCGTTTTTGCGCGGAGAGTATATTCCCGTCAACACTGGCGGTGACCCGTTGCGGCACCCCGATTCATTGCCCACGGGCTTTAATCTCTATGGCTTTGACCCTTCTCGCGTACCCACTAAAGCCGCCTATGAACAAGGTACCGAACTGGTCGAGCA
>DDED01000191.1 GCA_002336035.1 Cellvibrionales bacterium UBA1963 | reverse complement strand
CGCAGCATATTGAAAAAGTCATTAGACCTGCTTTAGCCGCTGATCAATGGGTTATCTGTGACCGTTTCACCGATGCGACCTATGCCTACCAGGGTGAAGGTCGAGAGTTGGGAGGTGAGAAAGTTGAAATTTTGGAAAGGTTTGTCCAGCAAGATTTACAGCCTGATTTAACTATTATTTTAGATGTTCCTGTTGAGTTAAGTGCCGCGCGGGTTTTAAGTCGAGGCGGTGAGCGCGATCGATTTGAACTTGAAGGCGGTGATTTTTTTCAGCGAGTACGAGACGCCTACCACCAACGCGTTGAATTAGTGCCTGAACGATACGAGCTTATTGATGCGTCACAACCATTGGTAAAAGTGCAGGCCGAACTTCATAATATTTTAGAGAAATTGTTTATTAATCTTTGATATGGGTGCAATATATTCTCATGCTAGAAATTCTTACCAACATTAACGTGCCGCTTGTTATTGGTCGCTTCCTGTATGAGTAATGTGAATGATCAAATGTACGCTGCAGAGCTGAATGTTGACGTAGGTTTTAGGCCTTGGCAAGAAGCGCAAATCAATCACTTAATGTCCGCTTATCAAGCCAACACATTACCGCATGCATTGATGCTTTCAGGTCCACTAGGGGTCAGTAAAAAACATTTTGCTGAGCAGTTGGCTTTTTTGTTGTTGTGCGCTTCCCCGACTTCTGGTCAGGCCTGCGGGCATTGCAAGTCCTGCGCGCTGTGCCTAGCGGGTAACCATCCTGATTGGGCCAACATAGGGCCTGAAGCATCCCATAAAGCTATTCGAGTAGATACCATTCGATCCATGCAACAGCGTCTGCAGCAAACGGCCCAGCAGGGTGGAAATAAGATTTGTATTATCTGTCCGGCAGAAAACATGAACGAAAATGCGGCCAATGCTTTATTAAAAGTTCTCGAAGAGCCGCCCGCAGACACTTACTTTTTATTGGTAGTGCATCAAGTGTCTCAAATTTTACCAACGATTCTTTCGCGTTCCCAACGGGTTAACTTTGCTTTACCTTCAGCCAATTTAGTTCATGAATGGTTAAGTCATGATTTCGACGAGGCTGATATTCAATCGGCCATAGAGCGTGCGAGGGGTTTTCCTGAGCGAGTGAAGTCAATCTTGCTAACGACAGATGCTCTGCAATTTGATAACGAAACGGTGGCTGAGCTAATTGTTGGCAAGCGGTCAGCCTATGATTTTGCTGCTAAAATGGATCTCGGTGGCGCCGTTAGCTTTTTAGACGCCTTACTGACTTTATTAACTCAGCAGTCATCGACTTCTTTAGCGAAATCAAGTGACGACCTGCCAATTATGCAGGTCATGACTGAGCATCAAAGGCATAAAATTTATAAGTTGGCATTAAGTGCAAAGCAAGCTTTGGCTCAAAATGCGAACTTGCGCTTACTTATGGAGGTTTTTTTGCAGGATTGCACCACTATTATGGTCTCTCCCCATGATTAAATAACCCCTTAGTCGTATTGCTGTGAATTATTTATTCGTCGGCTTGCGTATCTACTTTACTAAGAGGATGTTATGGGAAGTGCATTAAGAGCTGTTGAGCATGTCGAGAGATTACGTTGGCAAGCTTTAAATCGAGAGGCGTTATTTCAAACATATATGCCGTTTGTCGAAAACGGAGGATTTTTTATCGCAACGGATAAAGATTATTCTCTCGGCCACCCGGTTCAATTAATTGTCACTTTGCTGGACGAGCCTGAAACGGCAGCATTGTCAGCTAGGGTTATCTGGTCAGCTGGCTATCAAGTATTGCAATATCCCCGAGGTATTGGTATTCAGTTGATCGATGAAAATACAGTGTTAGTTAACAAAATTGAGGCTTATTTAGCCGCAGTCGCTTCCCTTCATACCGCCACCTTCACCCTGTAACAAAAAGCAGCCTGTTTGTTCCTTTTTGTTGACGCGATTATCAGAATAATTGTTATTCACTATAAGTTTGCTGTGGCGCTATTTTTTAGCGTTATCATGTTATCATTTTAGTGAATATTTATTGGGTTTGATATAGCATTACAAGGTGTCTAACGTAGGGTGTTTTTGGGGTTTCTTAGCACAATACAATTGACGATGAGGGTGGCGTAGGGTGGCTCAGGATGACTAAACATGCCCGGCTTATTGGCGTGATAGAAGGGTTTTACGGACGAAGTTGGTCCTGGTCTGCTCGACATGATTATCCCACGTTTATGGCGCAGGAGAACCTGACGGTTTATATCTATGCGCCAAAGTCAGATGATAAATTACGGCGTGCTTGGGCAGAACCTTGGACAGAGGTTGAGCTCTCAGCGTTACATCGCCTTGCCCAAGCCTTCAAAATCAAGGGGATTGCGTTTGGCATTGGATTATCGCCCCTTGGTTTGGCTGAATTAAGTGTCGGTTCTCGAGCGGCGAGCAAGGCGCTTGAGCAATTGGATGAGAAATTGGCGCAAATACGGAGCGTCTCACCAGATTTACTGTGCATTCTATTCGATGATATGCCTTCACTAGGCAAAGATATGGCGCTTCAGCAAATGCACATTTTTGACCGTATTCTTAATCAATCGGTGGCCGATCGTTATATTGTTTGTCCAAGTTATTATTCGACTGACCCCGTGTTAGAAAAAGTGTTCGGTGCTCGACCTAAATCCTACTGGCAAGATTTAGGTCGAGCACTGCCGGCAGAGGTCGATTATTTTTGGACTGGCGAGCAGGTTTGTAGTCAAGATTATAACGCCGATAATTTGCATTTTATCTCTGATCAGTTAGCGAGATTGCCAGTTATATGGGATAATTATCCCGTTAACGACGGCGCTAAGCTTAGCCGTTTTTTGCATTTGCATCCATTTAATCGGGCATCTTTGCTGATAAACATGAGTGCTGGACATCTTGCTAACCCAATGAACCAGCCCTATTTGTCTCAGTTACCACTTGCGAGTTTGGCGCGTTTGTATCCAACGTTACGCCATCCAGTAATAGATTCTGCAGCGCTTGAACAAGCGACTGACGATTACTGGCGGGGGG
>DDED01000213.1:21338-22106 GCA_002336035.1 Cellvibrionales bacterium UBA1963 | reverse complement strand
AACTACAAAGCAATATCACTTAGATTGATGCTTAGCTTAAAATGCGCTGTGCATTTTTTTCATTCACTTTTTGAGTATCTTTAATTATGTCCTATAAAGCCATCTTCTTTGATTTTGGCGGTGTATTCACCGCTTCCCCGTTTCACGCGATTGTCGATTTTGCTATTCAACAAGGAACCGATTCAGACCTATTTGCCGAAACCCTCTTGGGTCAATACGGTGTCGATGGCGATCACCCATGGCATCGCATGGAGAGAGGTGAGATTAGCCTAGAAGACGCGCGGCAACAGATTATTGATTTAGGTGCCAGCAAAGGGTTTGACGCTGATATTTATTCAGTGTTTGCCTCTATGGGCAGTAAAGGTGGCGTTAAGGAGAAACTCACTGAATTCGCTTTAACGCTTCGTCCTGCAGGTTATATAACCGTTTGTGTCACCAATAATGTCAAGGAATTTGGCGAGGGATGGCGCAACTTAATTCCTACTAGTGAAATCTTTGACCATATCGTCGACTCTTGTGAAGAAGGTGTTCGTAAGCCTGATCCTAAAATCTATCACACCGCACTTGAGCGCGCAGGGGTAAGCGCCAATGAAGTATTATTTTTAGACGACTTTGAAGGCAATATTACCGCAGCTCAGGCACTGGGAATCGACGGTTTATTGGTCACCGAAAATGAAGAAAAAACGATTGCTGATTTACAAAAAGCGCTTGCCATTTAATAGCAAACGTTGAAGCGTTGTTTGTTTTTTGATGCTTGCGTTTTTGACG
>DDED01000213.1:0-20998 GCA_002336035.1 Cellvibrionales bacterium UBA1963 | reverse complement strand
GCTTGCGTTTTTGATGCTTGCGTTATGACTATCCACATGGCCCTTCACCTTAGGACTGAGGAAAATACTGCGTGAAAAACCTACTCAATGCATCGTTCAATTTTGAACATGCAACTAACATTCGTAACGTATGCATTCTTCGTTTAGTGGTAGGTGCTGCAACCTTTGCAGCAGTGGTATGGGCAAGCCTTGTTAACACACCATTTAACTCAACAATCAATATTCTGATCATCTTAAGCCTAGAATTGATCATTACCGTCATCTTCTTAGCCTTAAACAAAGCAGGGAAATATCACTCTGAAAAACATTTTTTTACACAGTTAATGCTCGATGTTTTTTTTATCTCATTATTTGTCTACAGCACAGGGGGGGCCACCAACCCATTTGTTACTTACTTTTTAGTACCACTGTCTATTGGCGCCGCTACGCTGACGAAGCGCTACTCAATAGTGGTAACCAGCTTTACAATATTATGCTACACGCTACTACTATTTTTTTATCAACCCTTTCCTTTTTATATCGAAACTGATGAGGACAACATCGAAGCCTCCTTTCAGTACCCTATGGCAGGGCATGATCACCACAATACGATTACAACTAATCTTGAAAAGGTTAATCATGCCTTAAACCCTCATTTCTTGGGAATGTGGATCAACTTTTTAATTAGCTCGCTCTTAATTAGCGGGTTTATTCTTCGCATGGCTCAAGCAATTCGCGACCAAGAAAAAGCGATCAACCAGCAACACGAACAACAAATTTATGACGAACAGATTCTGTCGGTAGCCACCATCGCAGCAAGTACTGCCCATGAGCTTGGCACACCGATTAATAGCTTAGCACTGTTAGTTGATGAATTTTCCAAAACCGGTAACAAACTGACCAAGCAGCAACATGAAGATCTTCATCTAATGCAATCACAAATCACCCAATGCAGTAAAAGTTTAAAAAAACTTGTTGCTAAGGCACACCAAACTCAAGCAGGCCAACGCGACATTATTTCATGCAGGCAGTTAATGAATGAATGCTTGCATGAATGGCAGCCTTTGCGTCCTGAGATTACCATTAAAAAAATCTATCTTGACCAGTTAGCTGATGCGAAGATTCGCTGCGATCATTCAATTTTTCAGGCCATTATTAACCTGCTTAACAACGCTGCTAACATTTGCCCTCAATACGTTTGTATTGACCTACAGTACACCAGAACAACAGTAAAGATCATAATAAGCGATCAAGGCGGCGGCGTGCCGGCTCATATTCTTGGCCAATATGGCCAAAAGCCCATTCATGATAATGAACAAAAAAATAGTTTGGGCTTGGGGCTATTTGTCTCCAATGCCAGCGTTCGTCGTCACCATGGTACATTACTGCTGCGCAACTGGTATAATGAACAAAGCCAGCAATCTGGCGCTGAAGCCATTATTGCATTACCACGATTTATTGAAAAAACTACTGATCATGACTAAAAAAATTCTTATTGCTGACGATGACATTGTCTTTACCAACATTTTAACCCGCGCCTTAAAACGACGCGGCTTAGAAAGCTTGGTCGCTCACAGTCAATCAGAAGCTCTCATTCAATACAGGGAGGCAACGCTTAAACCTCATTACGCAATTATTGATCTCAACATGGGTGAAGATTCAGGCCTCAACTTAATTCCTAAACTCTTGCGCTTTGATCCAAGATTAAAAATGATTGTTTTAACTGGTTATTCAAGTATTGCAACCACGGTTGAAGCGATAAAAGCAGGCGCGATTAATTACCTCTGCAAGCCCGCTAGTGTCGATGAGGTCATCCAGGCTTTTGGTGAAAAAAGCCTAGGTGCTGATCAACAGGAAATTCAAAAAATCAAGATTCAGCGGCCATCGGTTGAACGCATTGAATGGGAATATATTCAAAAAGTACTGACTGACAATGGCGGCAATATATCTGCGACGGCTCGAGCACTGGGTATGCACCGAAGAACCTTGCAACGTAAATTACAAAAAAAACCGGTAAAATATTAATTTCACCGGCTTTTTTACGCACTCATTAATGACTTATAACTTTCGGCCTTTATTGGATGCAATACGCATTCTTAAAGCGTTCAACTTTATAAAACCTTCAGCATCTTTTTGGTTATACGCGCCCTCATCGTCGTCAAACGTCGCGATGGCTTCATCAAATAAACTGTCATCAGATTTACGACCTTCAACAATCACATTACCTTTATAAAGTTTTAATCGCACCACACCATTGACGCAGAGCTGTGATTCATCAATTGCGGTTTGTAACATTTTTCGCTCCGGAGACCACCAGTAGCCGTTATAAATTAATGACGCGTAGCGCGGCATTAATTCATCTTTTAAATGCGCCACCTCTCGATCGAGCGTAATCGATTCAATGGCGCGGTGAGCACGCATCATGATCGTGCCGCCAGGCGTTTCATAGCAACCGCGAGATTTCATTCCAACGTAACGATTCTCAACAATATCTAAGCGACCAATACCATTCGCACCACCAACGCTGTTCAATTCAGTGAGCACCTCTGCCGGCGTTTTCGCCACACCATCAATCGCAACAATATCGCCTTGTTGATAACTGAGATCGAGATAGGTTGGAGTATCTGGCGCATCTTCGGGCGCCACTGACCAGCGCCACATGTCATCCTCTGCAGGCGACCAAGGATCTTCTAAGTTACCCCCCTCATAGGATATATGCAGCAAGTTAGCGTCCATCGAGAACGGTGATTTTTTACCCCGTTTCATTTCAACGGGTATATTGTGTTGCTCACAGTAACTTAGTAATTTGTCGCGCGAATTTAGATCCCACTCACGCCAAGGCGCTATCACTCGAACACCAGGCTTGAGAGCATAAGCACCTAGTTCAAACCGAACTTGGTCATTGCCTTTGCCCGTCGCACCGTGCGAAATTGCATCAGCGCCAGTTTCATTCGCAATGTCAATCATTCGTTTAGCAATCAGAGGTCGGGCAATTGAGGTACCTAACAAATATTCGCCCTCATAAATGGCGTTGGCGCGAAACATAGGAAACACATAATCGCGCACATACTCTTCACGCATATCATCAATATAGATTTCTTTAACACCTAATGCTTTGGCCTTTGCCCTTGCAGGCTCCACTTCTTCGCCTTGGCCAATATCAGCTGTAAACGTCACCACCTCACACTCATACGTCTCTTGTAACCACTTCACGATTACTGAAGTATCTAAGCCACCGGAATACGCTAAAACTACTTTTTTGATATCACTCATAATGTTGCTACATCACCTAAAAGAAAAAAACAAAACAGCCAGTTGCTTACACCAAGGTTCATCAAAACCAATAGGCAAGCAATGGAATTCAAATGTGGACCAAGTTTATCGAAAAATCGACGCAGCTAACACCAGCAATAGGACTTCGAGCGCCATTAATCACACAATTTGCTGATTTTTTCTCTATCTATGGGTTAATGTGAGGGATTGACGCTGCAAACGAATCGTTACTCGTCGATTCTTCTGCCGGCCCTCAGCGTCTTCATTACTCGCAATAGGAAATCGCTCGCCGTGAAAACGAAGGAGAATAAGGTCGGCAGCGACTCCTTGTTGAAGAAAATAATCTTGGACCGCTTCAGCACGATCTTTTGATAAGGCACGGTTGTAGCGAGCGGAATGACTGTTATCGGTATAGCCATCAATAAATACTGACTCTAATTGTCCGTCACGCTTAATAAAATCAACCAAAGTGGCTAGCCAGCTAATAGCTTCTTCATTCAAACTCGATTGATTGGGTAAAAAGTTTAATTTAGAGCGGCTTAACTGAACCAAACTTACAGGCATTAATTGGCCTAAACACTGCTGGTAACGTGTATAGGCGTCACGGAAATTAACCGCCGAAAGGCTAACCTCGACCGCATTTGTTTGACCGTCAATCACGGTTCCAACTGCGCGTCTAAGGAACTGCGGCGAACGTCCAGCATGAAGTTCATGCAATAACGCTACAGCGAGATCAGCTTCTATTTGTATGGGCCGAGGTCCTAGCTGTACTTCAATCAAACCCAAATCACGCGCTTGGCGGTTAGGGTTCCAAATCGGGGCCAACGACCGCAGTGATGCCTTGCCCTCTGACATGACATGTTGGTGACTGGTTAAATAAAACTGCAGCGGCTCACCTGCGGGCTGGTTAAAAAATGCGTGGCCAAAGCTGGGGATCTCCTGACTCATCTGGCAAGATAAAATATGGTTTGAAACCGACCATTGTGATTGATCCATATTGGCCTGATACGAGCTGGCTTGAAGGGCATTGTTTAACAGAAAAAAGAACCCCAAAAACATGTTGAGCCGTTGCATACTTCATTCTCCTACATTTTATCTTGTCGCGCTGTATTCATAATGGCCATCTGCCGCCAGCCCATGAGTAATTAACTGTGGCTAGTATTCGCTCAGAATGATGGTGCTTAGCGATTGCCGCGCTGTTCGCATCATTCCCCTCTAACTTTAGCCTAGATTTGACACCAGTGCTGGCATTGAGACAATTTCACTGTCCAGATAGCCATTGAATATGTTATATTTATTTCAAATATAGGCGTTCAATGACTGCAACAACCACTTTAACATTAACTCAACCCGATGATTGGCATATCCATCTTCGCGATGGCGATGCACTTAACCTAACGGCAAATGATGCGGCCAAACAATTTAACCGCGTCATTGTTATGCCCAATCTTGTGCCGCCTGTCACCAATGCCCTCGAGGCAAAAAAATACCGGGATCAGATCCTCGATGCCGTCGATGATCATTTATCACTACACCCATTAATGGTGCTTTATCTCACCGACTTAACTAGCGCAGCCATTATAGAAACCGCCCAGGCTTCCGGCCTGGTTTATGCAGCCAAGCTGTACCCAGCGGGAGCTACGACTAATTCTCAAAGCGGTGTAACCGATATCAAAAAAATATACCCTGCACTTGAGGCCATGCAAAAATCCGGCATGGTATTAGCCATTCATGGCGAAGTTACACACAGCGATGTCGATATTTTTGATCGCGAAGCACTTTTTATTGAGACGATACTGCGGCAAGTGGTCAATGATTTTCCCGATTTACGTATCGTGTTTGAGCACATCACGACAGAGCAAGCTGTTGATTTTGTTAATGCAAGCGCTGACAATATTGTGGCTACTATTACCGCCCATCACCTGCTTTATAATCGCAACGATATGTTAGCGGGTGGGATTCGGCCTCACTATTATTGCCTGCCTATATTAAAGCGGCAACGACACCAACAAGCCCTTCTTGAAGCGGCAACCAGCGGCAATAAGAAATTTTTTATCGGTACCGACTCTGCACCTCATACTCAGCAAAATAAAGAAAGTGATTGCGGTTGTGCTGGTGCTTACACGGCCTATGCGGCAATTGAATTATATGCCGAAGCCTTTGACAGCATGAATGCGCTCGATAAGTTAGAAGGGTTTGCGAGTTTTTATGGTGCAGACTTCTATCGACTGCCTCGAAATACTGGCACCATCACATTAGAAAAATGCATTTGGCAAGCACCCACGCATTTATCCATGGCTGACGATCGATTGATTCCGCTACGCGCTGGACAAGATATTTTATGGCGGTTAATAACAGCATGAGTGATGAAACGAATACGACTCAAAGCAAT
Source organism: Cellvibrionales bacterium UBA1963 (assembly GCA_002336035.1). Lineage (GTDB taxonomy): Bacteria > Pseudomonadota > Gammaproteobacteria > Pseudomonadales > UBA7434 > UBA7434. Next base: position 15,354 of record DDED01000213.1, on the reverse strand, counting down.
GCCGTTCATTTAATGGAAAACCGTTTTCGAGGCTATTTACCCGTTGTCATTGATATTGAAACGGGCGGTTTTAATGCCCGCACTGATGCCATGTTAGAAATTGCCGCAACCATCATTCAGATGGATGAAACCGGTGAGGTTTTCCCTAGCGAGACCTACAACTATCATGTTAAACCCTTTGAAGGGTCTAATATTGACCCCGCTGCGCTCGAGTTTACCGGCATTAAACCCGACCACCCACTGCGGCCCTCTCAATTAGAAGACGACGTACTCAGCGACTTATTTGGTCACATTCGCAGAGAAATGAAAGCCATGAACTGTAAACGGGCCATTATTGTTGCCCATAATGCCGCGTTTGATCAAGCGTTCCTTAACGCGGCCATAGATCGCTGCGGCATTAAACGCAGTCCATTTCACCCTTTTTCTAGCTTTGATACGGCGTCGTTAGCAGGCTTAACCTTAGGACAAACAGTGCTTGCTAAAGCCTGCTTCCACGCTGGCATTGCCTTCGATAATAACGACGCGCACAGTGCACGCTATGACACACAAAAAACAGCTGATTTATTCTGTTTCATGGTCAATCGCTGGAAATCTTTAGGTGGCTGGCCGCCACCTACTCCCGAAAAACGCGCCAAGTGATTCATATAATTACCGATTCTATGCCGCAAATAAGAACTGATAGCTGCTGAAAATAAAACCCACTTGTAATTGGTAATGATTAGCGTTCATAGTGTACAATGCCTGCGATAATTGATTATTTGAGGGTATCTGGCGACGCTATGTATATTTGTCTTTGCAACCGAATCACTGAGAGTGAGATTGATCAGGCTATTCACAATGGCGCTAACAGCTTGCGTGAACTGCAGCAAACCCTCTCGCTGGGTACCAATTGCGGCTGCTGCCTTGAGGTTGCCAACGGTATGTTGCAAGAAGCCGCTGCTGAAAAAGCACCGTGTCTTAACGAGCTCTTTTATGCTGCTTAAACAAAACAATTATCATATTGAAAGACATTCTTATTCTCATTAATTCCTTTAAAATCAATAACTTATCTTGACATGCGCCCCGTTTTTACGGAAAATTCCTTGTTATTCCATTGATCAAGGAGAATTTCATGCAAGGCGATGCCAACGTCATTTCACATCTCAATCAGATTCTAGCGAATGAGCTAGTTGCCATTAACCAATACTTCTTGCATTCACGTATGTATAAAGATTGGGGGTTTAAACAATTGGCAGATTATGAGTACCATGAATCAATTGATGAAATGAAACATGCCGACCAATTAATTGAGCGCATTTTATTTTTAGAAGGCTTACCCAATCTTCAAAAACTGGGGCAGTTGATGATTGGCGAGCATACCCAAGACATGCTGACTTGTGATTTAAAACTCGAGATGATCGCGATTCCCGACCTAAGGGAAGCTATTATTTATTGTGAAAGTATTTCGGACTTCGTGAGTCGTGACTTACTGCAAAGTATCCTTGAATCGGAAGAGGAGCATGTGGATTGGATAGAAACTCAATTGACATTAATCAGTGCCGTTGGCATTGAAAACTACTTACAAAGCCAAATTAGCGGCTAATCTGACACAGCGAATCATTTAGTCTATGTAGCTGGAGGGTGGCTGTTCACAGTCGAGCTTTTGCCCAAGAGTGGCCTCTATATCGAGTAGCATAAATGCATCATCTTCGCAGGCTAAACTGATGGAAGTGCCTGTTTCACCGGCTCTTCCGGTGCGACCAATACGATGCACATAATCCTCAGGGTCTTCTGGTAAGTTATAGTTAATAACGTGACTGATGCCATTGACATGAATACCTCGGCCTGCGACATCCGTTGCTACCAATACTTTTATTTTACCCTCTTTGAATCGCTTCAATGTCGACGTTCTTTTTTGTTGAGCCACTTCACCTGATAGCATGCCACATGTCACTGCAGTCTTTCCGAGTCGCTCATATAACCATCGAGTTTGGTCACGACGATTGGCAAATACAATAGCGCTAGTCACCTCATCCGACAGTAAAATATTCTTCAATACACTGAATTTTTCCTCGGCGGCCATCATATAAACTTTTTGAGTCACCGTATCAGCCGCCACTCTATCTGGCTCCATCTCAATCTTAACGGGGTCAATAGTCCATTGCTCGGTCAAGCGCATCACGTCGTCAGTAAAAGTAGCACTGAACAGTAACGTTTGACGATTCTGTTTGGCTGGGCAGGCCCTAACAATTCGTCTAACTTGTGGGATAAAGCCCATATCAAGCATACGATCGGCTTCATCAATCACTAAAATGTCAATCTGATCTAATTTGAGGTCATTGCGTGTCATGAAATCAATTAATCGGCCAGGTGTAGCAACCACAATATCCACAATACGTGACTGTATTCTTTTCAATTGACCGGCATAATCAACCCCACCAATCAACATTTCAACATTGATATCGGTATGTTTTGATAAATCTTCAGCATCTTTAGCAATTTGCATGACCAACTCGCGGGTCGGTGCAATCACTAAGACGCGAGGCTCAGCCATATACCGTTCATCTTGGATCGGATTATTTAATAAATCATTTAAGGCTGTCAAAAGAAATGCGGCTGTTTTTCCGGTGCCCGTTTGTGCCTTACCGATCGCATCATAGCCATCAAGCGTATAAGGCAAAGCAGTTTGTTGAATAGGCGAGCAATACTCAAAGCCTAAATCGGCAATTGCATGCATAATCGAAAGTGGCAAATCCAAATCATGAAAGCGTGACAGACCGTCTTTTTCAGGCACCTGAAACTGCTCTAACGACCACTGCGGCTTCACCGTTTTCTTGTCTCGCCCAGCACCCGATGGCTTAGGGGATCGTGTTTTAGCACCAGAAGTATCGGTGTCGGCTGCATCCACGTCTCGACGCTTTTCAACTGACGGCTGATTGACGCCCGTTGGCGAGGCTGTATCTTTTTTATCAAACCACTTTCTGAACAAAATTTTCTTCCTCGGCCGGCATGTTTTGGGGTCAGAAACCATTAAACTTCGCGGCGTCTAATGACCCTTTATTGGCTGTCTACGGCGCGCATTGTATGCGATATTGTCCCTATGCCCTAAAGAATCCATCAAATGGCTTACAATTGACAATTTATTCAACCGTTTAAACTAAAAAGACCCCTTCTTCACCAAACAAGCCATTAAATCGACGCGGCAAGCTTGAAATGCGATTTTTTAGAGGAGATATCCATAAATTTTCTACATTATTGATAAAACAGTCTGTTCAGGGTGGTCAATTCGCATACAAAACCGCTAGAATAGGCCTATTGTTCATTTCTATGGCATTTTATTGGTAGCAGCTCGTTATTATGGCCTCAATCGCTCAAGCACGGCATAAAAGCACTGGTAGTGAAACTCATCACGTAGCACTGCTCTGTGATGATGCCCGCACCATCGCATTAATTGAGCATATTTTTGCGCTTTATACCGCAACCCGTATCGACCTGACTGTCATCAATTCTCACTTTTCTCGCGCTCATCTCGCCTCATCAGCAGAATTAATTTTAGTCGATCGCCATTGCGGACAAGGAAAATTTGTTGACGCACTAGAAACATTGATAGAACTTAACCAAGGCGATTTACTGGCGCCTATCGTCCTCGTGTTAGATGAGCAGTGTCTCAGCGATGATCTGAGTCAATTGGCCCATTGTGCAGCATTGGGCGTCCAAGATTTCTTATTGAGTTCTGAAATCTCATTAAAACGGTTAAGCCGTTATTTTACCCCATTCAATGATCGAACCATTAACATTAGATCCGCAAAACTGAACAGCGATAAAGTGCTGAATGAGCCCGATAATGCTCCTGATTCTGCCCCCCATGCGACAGTTAATCAAACCATAAATTTAGAACCGGAAATGCATTCATCAACCAAATCTGTGCACGCTAGCACTGCAGTCAATACCGCAGGCGAACAACTTCACTTACTCAGCATAGACCTAGAAAGCCATCGAATTCATCTCAGCCAGAATGAAAGCACACTCATTGCTGAAGAACCTGACGCTATTCTTACTATAGATGAATGGTTGGCGTTGCTGGATGAAGACGGTGCCAAACAATTTGACACTATGCTAAACCGCGCTAAAAGTTTTTTAGCCATCAGCCAAGAAATACATTGCACAATAAAATCCACTACCGGACACGTTTACCCTATTCATATTTCAGAAATACAGATTAAAGAAAACGGCCAAGGCCGTGTGATCGGCATTAGCAGTCAAATTCGAATGCGCGGTGATATAAAATCAACGGCATCACCTGATAACAGTTCAGCACGTTCTGGCTTTGATAATATCAGTCCAACTATCAACACCGAGATGGTAGAAAGAGAGTGGCAGCACATTGCTGAATCATTGCCTATGATGTGCCTTATACTCGACCACCATGGCCATATTGTTAAAACAATTAACAGTGATCGCTCGAGCACTCATTATTTCCCTGAAGCGCAAGAGGGGCAAACACTCAATGAATTATTTGGCATTGATTCATTCGATAATTATGTCGATGCCATCAACAAAACACTGAATACTGGCAAAGCCCATCAACAGACGATTGCCTATGCAACGCCAAACGGTACGCGGTGGTTCGATACGTTTATTACTAAAATGCGTGGTGATCTAGGAATATCTAGACAAGTTGTCTGGGCCGCTTTTGATGCAACCGCAGCACGCCAAGCCTACCAAGAACTGCTGAAAAATCATGACACGTTGACTGATACTATTAACGACGCACCAGTCATTTTTTGTCAAAAAGATTGCGAAGGGCGTTATCAACGCGTGAATCGAACTTTTTGTGAGGTCTTTAATGTTCGTGCAGAAGTCATCGCTGGTCGCGGTGATGAAGATATCTTTTCTGGTTTAACGCTCGAAAAAATTATTCAACATGACAGTCAATTATTCACCGCTGGCGGCGAGGCTCAATTCACCTATAGCGACACAGTTAATGGTCAAACGATCAACATACATTGGCATAAATTTGCTATCAAAGGTCATAGCTCAAACAAAGTTGAATCGATTGCATCTTTTGGCTTTACACTTAAAGATCCAGTTATATCAACGCAGACACCCTCGACAGACACGTTAAATAAAATAACCCGCGAAGAAAATACGATACATTCTATTGCCGAACCGAGCGGCGCAATTGGCCAAGATTTCAAGGCCATTATAAAAAATATAATAAGCTACACAGAAATGGTTGTTGCTCAAAAAAATCCTGGCCGTGAGCAACGTGTTATCGATTATTTAAATCAGATTGTTAATGCTAGTGAAAAAGCTTTATCGTTAGTGTTAGAAGCGTCGTCAGAAAAAAATTCGCAACAACAATCAGTCGCTGTAGAACTTAAGCCATTGGTCAGAGATATGGTACAGATGTTGCAGCCCACCTTGCCCGCGTCATTAAAATTTCATACCGATATAGAAAAAAGTCAAGGTCGAGCCATCGTTTCATCTGTGCAGTTTCAACGCTTAGTGATGCAATTATTGGTCAGCGCCCGTGATAATGCCACAAATAATAACGTTGCTTCAGATACTGGTGAAATATTATTAGCATTAACTAATCAACGATTTGAACATAAGAATTGCGCCAGCTGTAACAGCGACTTAAACGGTGAATACCTTGTCTTATCAGTCACTACGCCGAGCGACAACATAGATCAGGCCAACCTAAAGAAAATACTTGCAGCAGCGAATAATCAACCGATTAATTCGAGCAATAATCAAAACGTCATTAACTTAACTCATGATAACCATGGCCACATCACACTAGAATCACAATCAAACGCAGTAAGCTTACAGCTACTATTTAAGCGAATCAGTGACGGCTCAAGCAATGATGAAAAATCAACCACAAAAAACCCTTCAAATGATGAAGTAAGTAGCTTGTCAAGCTTGTAGATTGGGTCATTTAACCCTAGAATATGCCCTCATAACAAAGGGCCAATCCATGAATACTCCAACTGAAAAAACCCTTGTAAACAAAAGCCAAATCAATCTCGCCTTAGCATCCAATAATCATGAATTACGGCACATTCTTAGATCAGTGCTAGATGCATCTGACTACGACTTACAGAGCTCTAAAAACGCCTCAAAGTGCCTTGCTATTGCCCATCAATGCCAGGTAGTCATTGTTGACCTAATGCTAAATGATATGGATGGACTTTCATTAATTGAAGAGCTCCGAGAACAATATCGGGGCTTGCATATTATTGCGGTTATGAATAAAAACTCACTCGAAACCGTTAACTTAACAGCCGATAACATCACCTTAATGGCTTCTCAAAGCGGGGCTAATGCAGTGTTTATCGCGCCCTTTAACCTTGCTGAATTAGTGGCAACCGTTGATCGATTCGTCAATGACATTGCCAGTATTCATTAATCTGTTACGTTTGTTATAAACCGCTTGTTAATAAAAATACTCGCTCAGACTTCACCCCTTTCACCGCTACTTTTTCATTGCACTGACAAAACGAAAATTATTCGACAAATCACGATGGCCGTTAACGTCAACAAAATTATTATTGGTTAATAGGTCTTTGGTCTGTTCTGATTGGTCGCAGCCATGCTCAATCATAAGATACCCACCCGCTCGTAAGCAGTAAGTCGCATGACGAACAATGCATTTTATATCAGCCAAACCCTGCTCATTACTGACTAATGCCGTTTTGGGCTCAAAACGAACGTCCCCTTGTTGAAGATGGGGATCATGGATATCAATATAGGGTGGATTTGCAATAACCAGATCAAAGCTCTGCTCGGCAAACGCAGAAAGCCAGTTCGCCTGAATTAATTGCAGTGCTGAAAAATGTTTAGTGGCCACAGTTTCAATATTATTCTTAGCAACCGTTAAGGCAGCATTATTAAATTCTACGGCTACTATTTGCCAAGACTTTTTTTCGCTGGCCAACGCCAAGGCGATAGCGCCGCTTCCAGTGCCTAAGTCAACAACGCTCGCATCAGTAGGTAAATTTAACTGCAATGCAAACTCAACTAAGGTTTCAGTTTCAGGTCGGGGTATTAGTACACCATTATTAACTGTTAAATCTAGTGACCAAAACTCTTTCTGACCCAATATATAAGCAATTGGATGACCTAGGCAGCGCAGTTCGAGCAGATCGTGCAGTGCAGCCAATTGTTTAGCATTAAGAACATATTCAGGGTGCGCATAAAAATAACTACGTGACGTGTTTAAGACTTTCGCCAGCAATAATTCGGCATCTAAGCGGGCACTGTCACTGGCTATAGCCGTCTCGATTAATTGACTGCTTTCATAAATGAATTGATCGATTCGCACATTAGGTTCCAGGTATTAAAAACTGACCTCACTAACGAAGGACCAGCCATGAGAATTACTAATTTCCACCAAGTTCTGCTAGCAAGTCAGCTTGATACTCGTTAATTAAAGGCTGAACGACTTCATCAAGCTGACCTTCAATAATCTCATTTAGTTTGTAGAGTGTTAAGTTAATTCGATGGTCGGTCAACCGGCCCTGAGGAAAGTTGTACGTTCTAATTCGTTCTGAACGATCGCCACTGCCGACTAAATTTCTTCGCTCACTGGCCTGTGCTTGCTCTACTTCGCTACGTGCTGAATTCATTAATCGTGCCTGCAAGAGAGACATTGCACGGGCTTTATTCTTATGCTGAGAACGCTCATCTTGACATTCAACAACAACGCCGGAAGGGAGATGCGTGATACGAATCGCTGAATCAGTCTTGTTAACATGCTGGCCGCCTGATCCAGAAGCGCGGAATGTATCGATTCGCAAATCCGCTTTATTAATTTCAATTTCTTCAAGTTCATCGGCTTCTGGCATAATAGCGACAGTACAGGCCGACGTATGCACGCGTCCTTGCGACTCAGTTTCAGGTACTCGTTGCACTCGATGAGCACCGGACTCAAACTTTAAATGGCCATACACTTCTTGCCCTATAACACGCGAAATAACCTCTTTATAACCGCCATGTTCACCCAATCGTTCATTCAATACTTCTACTTTCCAGCCGCGACCCTCGGCATAACGGCAATACATACGGAATAAATCGCCAGCAAAAATAGCCGCTTCATCACCCCCAGTACCCGCCCTAACCTCTAAAAAAACATTATTTTTGTCATTTGGATCACGTGGTAGCAATAGTTGCTGAAGGTCTATTGATAATGCTTCGAGCGTTTGCTTGCCAGCCATCATGGCTTCTGATGCCATCTCTCGCATTTCTGGATCTTCGTCTTTGAGCAAGCTCTCGGCCTCATCAATGTCTGTGTCGGCATCACGATACGCTTGAAAGCATTTAACTACCGGCTCAATCTCGGCATATTCCTGCGACAAAGCACGAAACTTCTTCTGATCAGCAATTGTCTCTTGGTCACTCAATAAAGCGCTCAATTCACCGTATCGATCACTGATAATGTCTAACTTAGTTAATAAACTCTCTTTCATTCAAGGTGTTCTCTATTTTTTTTAAAGCGTAATTTGATATGTGTAGTATTACGAATACAGTTCTTTCTGGGCAGTTATTGCTTAAAGTGGATCGAGGAATCAGCATCGCATTATTAACGATCGATAGCGGTTGAGAACTTTTGAAACCCACGATCAATCACTGCCATCGTTAGCCGCTACGTTTTTATTCAGCACCTGACCTTCAAGCCTATCTTCAGGCCTATCTTCAAGACCAAATAATATTTTCGCTGCATCAAGTAAACTTTTGTTATCACTTCCCGCGGCGTTACGCATCTCAACCGTGGGTTGGTGCATGATTTTTTGAGTCAATGATCGAGCAAGCGATTCCAGCGCCAAATCGGGGTTTTTTCCATTGAGCAGCAATTGTTTAGCGCGTACTAATTCTTCATCTTGAAGATCTTGAATAGCTGCCCGATATGAAACCACCAGGTCAGTTGCATCTCGACTTCGTTGCCAAACTAAAAATTCTTCGACGCCCTTATCAATTATTTGCCCTGCCTTATCCACTTCGGCTTCTCGCAAACGAACATTGTGGTCAATAATGTCGCGCAAGTCATCGACCGTATATAAGTAGATATCAGAAAGTTGAGCAACTTGTTTTTCTATATCACGCGGCACAGCAATATCGACCAGCAACATAGGCCTTCGTTTTCGTTCGTTTAATGCTGACTCTACGGCCCCTTTACCCAATACCGGTAACTGACTGGCAGTCGAACTAATGACTATATCGAACTGCGCTAAATTCTCAGGCACTTCTGACAACAGAATGGCCGAAGCGGCTAATCGCTCGGCAAGACTTTGTGCGCGATCCAATGTGCGATTTGCCACCACAAGATTCTTAGCGCCAGAGTGTTTTAAGTGCTGAGCAACGAGTTCAATGGTATCGCCAGCACCGATTAATAAAACCGAAACGGATGACAAATCAGCGAAGATTCTCTGAGCCAAGCTAACCGCTGCATAAGCCACTGAAACTGGGTTTTCACCTATGGCGGTATCACTACGGACTCTTTTTGCCACGGAGAAAACATGCTGAAAGGTCGCTTCTAACTCTGTACTGATTGCTCCGACACCACGCGACACCGCATAGGCAGACTTCATTTGTCCAAAAATTTGAGGTTCGCCCAAAATCATTGAATCTAAACCGCCAGCCACTTTTATTAAATGCCTCACCGCTTGATCGGCATCATAACAATAAATGTGTTCTGAAAATTCATCTTCATCAATTGCCTTCATTTGAGTCAACCATCTCACTGCTCGTTGTTGAGGCGCCGAGGAACTCATCACCAACTCGGTTCGATTACAGGTTGAGACAATAACGACTTCGCTCCTTTGCGAATCCTTATCGTCAGAATTGAGGTAGCGGTTTAAGCTTAGAGCGGCGGGAGCGAGCTGATCGGGCGTAAAGGCGAGTCTTTCTCGCAAGTCAAGACTCGCTGTCGAATGATTGATGCCTATAACCAAAAGCCGCATAGATTACTCAGTATTCAAAGCCGAAAGTCACTTGATCAGCCGCAGCTAAAAAGAGACGCAGTTACAATAATCGTTTGCATTGGCAAATAAAAGACCCGCAAACCCTATCGATCTAGTGCTATTCATGCATAACCACACGTACCGACAACATTAACGGTGTATTTTAGCAAATGTAAGGCCAGAATGTGCATACTTTCAAGACCTTAAACCAAGTTCTAGGATTGTTTGGTATTCTATGCGATTATTGACACCTAGCTCCCTGAGCAAGCACATAAAGGCCTACCCAACGAGCAGTCGACGCTGACAAGCCCTTTAATGATCATTAATAAGTATCGTATCAGTAAAGCCCGAGACAAAAAAGATCGAACTATGCAGACAATATACCCATTATTTTATGCCCTTACCGACCGATGGGTGAGCGCTCGATTAAGCACACTCTGTTGCTTCATCTTAACTGTAGCGCTAGGCGCTTGCAGCTCTGTCATAACTCTTCCTACAACAGAACCTGCTTTGGATAAAAAAACAGCAGCTACAGCCCTCAGTTTACCGTCCATTAAATCAGCAAAAACGACTCATCGACCTTTTGAAGAGCGCACCCTTTACAACTTATTGATTGCAGAATTTGCAATTTATGATCATGACTTGACCTTAGCTGCAGAAAAATACCTGCAAGAGGCTTATAATACTCAAGACGTTGGCATTGCGGCGCATGCCACCAAGCTTGCCATATACTCCAACGATAAAAAAGTCGCCCTTTCAGCGGCCCAGTTATGGCATGAACTCGCCCCAGAAGAAATAAACGCTGCCACTATTTTTGCTGACCTATTAATTCAATCAGGTGAGGCCTTGCATGGCTTAAATATTTTAGCTAAATTTCTTTCAGCATCGAGTGACGTCAAATTTAACAGTCTGCATAAAGTCACATTGCCCGCAGGTGAGCGCCAAATAGAACAGCTCATTGAATCAATGCAACACTTAGTAAACGACTTCCCTGGCCACTTTGAACTTTCCTTATGCCTTGCTGTGCTTCGTCAAAAAAATCAACAGGCCGAGCAAGCACTCCAATTATTAAAACAACTGTCGAGTGATGACCGCCAGCGTATTGAGGTCATCACCAAGTCAGCCGAGCTAATCCATCAACTTGAGGGACCTCGACACGCCGCTGACTATTTGGCCCAGCGAATGAAGAAAGGTAACGATCATTTTTCTTTGCAGTACTATCATGCCAAATTACTATCACAGTTCAATCTGCCGGGTGCTGAAAAAGCGTTTGCTCAACTGCTTGAAACACACAGCAATGATGTTCGACTGCTGTTTTCTCATGCGCTGATTGCATTTGAAAACAAAAGCTTCGGTGAAGCCAAACAAAGCTTTGAACAACTTTTAGTATTGCAGCGACAAACCAATGCCAGCTACTTCCATTTGGGACGAATTGCTGAATACAATCACCAACCAACCGAAGCTGAGCATTTCTTTAGGCAAGTCGGAAAAGGCACTTATTTTATGCCCGCCACGCTGCAATTGGTCACGCTCCAAGCCAGCAGCGGCAAGATTGACAAAGCTCGCACTTATTTAACGTCACTGAGAAAAACAAACCTGGATAAAGCACCGCAATTTTGGGCTCTAGAGGCCGAATTATTGAATAGCAACGGTGATTTTTTCGCCGCTTACGGCGTGCTGAATCAAGCAATTTTAGCCTTTCCTGAGCAGTTAATGCTGCGTCTCGAGCGGTCCTTTATCAGTGAGCGTTTGGATGACTTTTTAGCCACAGAAAAAGACCTGAGATTTGTACTTGACCGCGACCCGAAAAATATTACGGCACTCAATGCGCTGGGTTATATGCTAACCAATCACACTCAACGTTATGAAGAAGCACTGACATTGATACATCAGGCGATTGCCTTAAGACCCAACGATGGAGCCATTATTGACAGCCTTGGCTGGGTCCAATACCACTTAGGCGATTGGAAAGTCGCAACTCAAAATCTAGAACGCGCATTTAAAATATTGCCTGATGATGAGGTTGCTGCCCATTTAATCGAGGTCTATTGGGAACATGGTGCCACATATAAGGCGCGTCGTTTAATCAAAAAGCTCAAACACAGTGACAGCATGACACCCAAAACCGATAGCATTATCAAGCGCTTGGATATTAGCTGGTGAGGGCCATGGATCGACAACAACGATTGGCGTGGGGAGCTCATTCGTTTAGACAACTATTATTACCTAACCGTCTATTCATTGCCTTATTGCTCATGGCCACGGTCAGTTGCACGCACCTACCAACTGGTGTGGCAGTAACCACCAAGATGATGGCCGATTCGATGCCCAGTCATTGGCAGGTTAACGGAAAGTTGTCTTTACAAATACCGCATCACACTGAGCTTAACCGCCCGCAAACCTATGTATTGAGGTTCAATTGGGAGCAAGCGGAAGATGACTACACTCTAAACTTGCTCGGCCCTCTGAATATCGGTTTGTTGCGCATCATAAAAAAACAACAACTCACAACATTGATTCAAGGCCAACGCCGTGTGACATCAACCAATGCAGAGCAACTGCTCTTAGAGCAAACCAATTTACCGCTGCCGCTCAACAGCCTTCAATTCTGGCTAATGGGCCAACCGTCGCCAATGTGGCCCGTTCAAAAAGATAACAGCGCCACTGACCAAGCCGGATTTACTCAGCAAGGCTGGCATATTCACTACTCTGCGTTTATCTCTGACGAGTCGCACGCACTCCCGAAAAAAATCGTTGCCAGTCACGCATCGTTAAAGCTCAAGATTGCTATTCACCAATGGCAATTCAACCGCCCTAACGAGCAACAGCAATGACGATGCTTAAGCTTTGTGCACCGGCCAAGATCAATCTTTTTCTGCACATTATTGGTCGTCGCAGTGACGGTTATCACGCATTGCAAACTGCTTTTCAACTTTTGGACTTTGGTGACCTCATTAAACTACAACTCACCAGTGACCCAAGCATTCGTTTACTCGGTTCCATGGCCGGCATCGATGAGAGCGATAACCTAGTCATACGGGCGGCACAATTACTGCATGCTCAGGCTAAACAACCCGTCAGTGGTGTCGAGATTACGCTCGAAAAACGCATTCCTATTGGTGGCGGACTCGGTGGCGGCAGTTCAAATGCAGCGAGTACGCTACTGGGCTTAAATCAACTCTGGAACTTACAACTGCCGCTCGAGCAATTAGCTGAACTGGGCTTAAGTCTTGGCGCCGATGTCCCCGTCTTCATTTTTGGTAAAAGTAGCTTTGCTGAGGGCGTTGGTGAACAGCTTCAGCCGTTAAAAATGCCAAAAAAGTGGTTTCTTGTACTAAAACCGCCCGTTAGTGTCCCAACTGGGGTAATTTTCTCGCACTCGCAATTGACACGCGACACGCGAGCGATCAAAATGCCTTCCGTTTTCACGTGTAGAGAAAAGACCCAAGACAATGGGCTACCATTATTGTCAAATGTAGAATTAAATCCTGAATTGGTTAACGATTGTGAATCAGTCGTAAGAATGCTCTATCCGGCTGTTGATCAAGCACTCAAGTGGCTAAATCAGCATGCCAAGGCACGATTAACCGGCACGGGTGCTTGTGTCTTTGCGAGTTTCTCAAATTATGAGCGTGCAGCATCAGTGATGACCCAAATACCTTCGGGCTACACAGGTTTTATTGCGCAAGGTCTGGACTATTCACTGACACATGAACAGCTTTATCATTTCAATAAAAAATGATAAGCTGTTGAAATAATTAAAAGTTTTATTGGGGCGTCGCCAAGCGGCAAGGCACGGGGTTTTGATCTCCGCATTCGAAGGTTCGAATCCTTCCGCCCCAGCCATTTACAACCATGCCGCCGAGTATTAACACACACGCAGCTTGGTAAATACGCCGTTTCAACTCACCATAATATCCCTAGGGAGCTCCAGTGGCTAAAAACTTGATGCTTTTCAGCGGTAACGCTAATTCCGACCTGGCTCTAAAAGTGGCCAATGAATTAAGCCTGAAGCTGGGTGATGCTGATGTCAGCAAATTCAGTGACGGTGAGATCAATGTTGCCATTAATGAAAATGTCCGTGGTCGGGATGTTTTTATTGTCCAGTCAACGTGTGCACCGACTAATGATAATTTAATGGAGCTTCTGGTGTTGGTCGATGCTCTGCGACGCGCATCAGCCGTCAGGATTACGGCCGTAGTGCCCTATTTTGGCTATGCTCGTCAAGACCGTCGGGTTCGCTCGGCCCGCGTTGCTATCACGGCTAAAGTCGTTGCCGACATGATGGTGCGCGTAGGTGTCGATCGCGTGTTGACTGTCGACTTACACGCTGAGCAGATTCAAGGCTTCTTTGACTGCCCCGTGGATAATGTCTATGGCTCACCGGTATTATTAGAAGATATCAAGAAACAACGCTACAAAGACTCTTTGGTCGTTTCACCCGATGTGGGTGGCGTAGTAAGAGCCCGAGCTATCGCCAAACAACTGGATACCGATCTAGCAATCATTGATAAACGGCGACCACAAGCTAATGTCGCTGAGGTCATGAATATCATAGGCGATGTCTCTGGTAAAACGTGTTTGTTGGTTGACGATATTGTCGATACCGCCGGCACCCTTTGCACCGCTGCAGCTGCCTTAAAAGAGCATGGTGCTGCGGCTGTTATTGCTTATTGTACACACCCAGTTTTATCTGGCCCTGCGATCGAGCGAATCAGCGAATCAGAATTAGATTCACTGGTGGTCACAGACACCATACCTTTATCACAAAAAGCTATAGCATCTGGGAAGATCCGCGTTTTATCGATGGCTGATATGCTAGCAGAGTCGATCCGACGTGTTAGTAATGAAGAATCCATTAGTGCAATGTTCCGATAGCGCACTAATTTAACCGTTAGATGCTCACCTCGGTAAGCGCCTAACTTCTTAAGCCCAACGCATGATCCGGTCGCAGGACAGCGTTGAAAACAGACTGAGGTAATGATTATGTCTGATACATATGTACTCGAAGCAACAAGCCGAGCCGATGCAGGGAAAGGTTCGAGCCGCCGCCTACGTCGTCTTGAAAATAAAGTCCCTGGTATTGTTTACGGTGGCGAAGCTGATCCTGTCAGCATTTCAATGGACCATGATCCATTGTGGCACCAACTGCAAAATGAAGCATTTTTTGCGAGTATTATCGAGTTAAAAATTGATGGTAAAGCTGAAGACGTATTATTAAAAGATCTGCAACGACACCCGGCTAAAAATGTAATCATGCACGCTGACTTTTTACGCGTTGATAAAAACCAAGCAATTGTGGTTCAAGTGCCGTTGCATTACATTAATGAAGAAAGCTCTGTCGGTGTCAAAACTCAAGGTGGACGCGTCGCTCACCAAGCCAATGAAATTGAAATTCGTTGCCTACCCG
>DDED01000194.1 GCA_002336035.1 Cellvibrionales bacterium UBA1963 | reverse complement strand
TCGCGTTGAAAAAGGGAAAATTTGAGGGTGTTTAATTGATTGATTCTCCATGCATTTGAAAGCGTAATGCGACGGGTATCAACCGAAGAGCCATAAGCGGTTTGTTCTTGAGATTGCGATGCCTTGAGCGAGCTTGAGACTACTGCTGAGTGTTGATAGTTGACGTCGACATTGTAGGACAAGTTTTTTTGTTCAGTTTCTTGCACAAAGTTACCTGTCAACTCTCCCGTCACTAAAATTGCATTGAGGCTGAATACATCGCGCTCGGTTTCTGAATGCGAACTGCCAATTAACAGGTCAAGACGGAGATTTTCTGTCCACTGGTATTGCAAACCGACTTGAAGATTAATGGTGTCTTGCGCCAGTGAAAAAGATTTGGCATTAAAGCAATTAATTTCTGTGGAATCAAAATTGGGTATTGGGGCTGGCAGGATTAGCGCGGTATCGGGATTATAAGGGTCTAATGGATTAAGTCTGTCGAAGCAATCCTCCATTCTACTAATGATGGTTGCATTACTTAGGCCGTAGTCTTCTATGGCTGTTTCGATAAAGGCGTACTCAATGCCGTTGGTTTTCTCAGGCCGAAAGCTACTCAAGCTTAAGTTAACTTGCATGGATAATTGCGGGTTGATTGCATTCACCCACAAAAAGTTGTTGCTAAAATAGTTATAGTTAGACCGCTCTTCGTTGTCATAGTGACGTTGTTGGGCACTAAACTGGTTTTGTAACCGGTGCTGCTCTGTCAGTTGGTATTGCCCGGTCAGTGACAAGGAGTAACTTTGTGCTTTATTGGCTCTCTGTACAGTTGCCCCATCGTTTCCTGGCTGATTGTCTAAGGAGCGAATTGATTCATCGCTGGCGGAAAGATTGAGACTGTACGAGCTCCGTTCGAAACCACGCTGATAATTTAAGGTGGTTGAGAAATCTTCGCTATTGTAACGATTAAGATCGTATTTACGGCTAGCAAATCGATTGTTAATACTGAGTGAGCGGTTGGTTTGACTGCGACTAAAATCAGCGTTCAGGATGGCTGACTCGCCTTGAAGGCTATAAATATCGATATCGTTGGCAGATAACCGGACGTTATCATCCGTTTCAGTCATGAGAGATATTGAGGGCTGAAGCCGGTACTCTGCTGCTTGGCTGGTTAGGCTGAAAAATACGACAAAATACAATAATGAAGCGCAACCAACATAAACCCAAAGCATTTTTATGTTTTTCCGTTGGTTTGCAGTCAGCATAGATTAAAAACCCTTATTGTTTGTTTTGTAATCAGCGGTAGTGGTAGGAAGGAATTATTTTTCTTTCGTTAATCCATTTAGAGTGTAGTGTAGTTTAGTCAATTTAATAGGCTCAATTATAGACAAAAATTGCATCTGTCTTACTTTTTTCGGTAGTGATGGGCCAGAAAATCTGGTCAATCATTCGACAAATGATTGAATATCTGTTTATTTATTAAACGGTAAAAATGATGGGTCTTATTTTCATATTAGTGACTAACTATTAATTGTTTGTTGCTTGAGCTCAGTATCATTTACTGTGACTACCATGTGATTTTCTGTATAATAAATATTCAAGAATATTGGGTACTATTGGTGCGCTTGATGTATCCTTTTGCTGCAGAGCGATTAAATAATGGAATGTTATCAAATGAAGGAATGCAGCCATTATGCTGATTAAAAAAGAGCCTATTGCGCTGGTCGGGATGAGCTTACGATTCCCTGGTGATATTTGTGATCCTGCCGATTTATGGCAATCGCTCTTAGAAAAGAAAGATTTAGTGACCGAAATAAACCCCGACCGCTGGGATACCACTCTTTTTCAGCATGACAACAAAGCCACGCCTGGCACGAGTTACACCTTTGCAGCCGGTCAATTATCAAACATTGACCAATTTGATGCGCAATTTTTTGGTATCTCGCCTCGCGAGGCGGCGCAAATGGATCCTCAGCAGCGGTTGTTATTGGAATTGTCTTGGCAGGCACTTGCAGACGGTCAGCAACGTCTCGACATTTTGGCCGGCAGTAATTGCGCTGTTTTCATAGGCATTGCCAGTAATGACTATGGCAATCGAGCGGTCGATGATATGTCCGTAGCTGACGCCTATACCATGACAGGTAATACGGCGAGTATCGCGGCTAATCGCCTGTCTTATCAATTTGATTTAAAAGGACCCAGCGTCTCGGTCGATACGGCCTGTTCATCGTCGTTAGTAGCCGTTCATGAGGCGTGCAAGAGTTTATGGATGGGCGAGGCTGACAGTGCGTTGACTGGCGGCGTCAATATGTTGCTGCACCCTTCGCCATTTGTCGGCTTTGCAAAGGCATCGATGCTGTCACCGACCGGTCGTTGTAAGCCGTTTGATAGCAATGCTGATGGGTACGTCCGTTCAGAAGGGGCGGCTGTGATTTTTTTGAAACGTCTTTCTGATGCCGAGCGAGATGGCGATCCGATTCATGCCATTATTACTCATTCAGGCGTTAATTCTGACGGCAATACTAATGGCATAAGCCTACCCAGCCAAGCGGGTCAGTCAGCTTTGCTCGATCAACTTTATCACGACGATCAAGACTTCGATATTAACCACCTCGACTATTTAGAAGCCCACGGCACGGGCACACCTGTGGGTGATCCCGTGGAAGCTCAGTCGATAGGTCAAACCTTAGCTCAGCACCGCGAGCACAACCACCGTTTACCGATTGGTTCAGTTAAAGGGAATCTCGGTCATCTTGAAACGGCATCTGGCATGGCGGGATTGATCAAGGTCGTGCTGAGTTTAAAGCACCGCATGCTGGCACCGAGTCATCAATTAAACGCGTTAAATCCAGAAATTGATTTTGATGCGTTGAATCTGTCGGTGGTGCAGTCGCCCGTCTCGCTAGCTGACACCGAGAGAGTTCTGACCATGGGAGTGAACTCCTTTGGTTTTGGCGGCACTAATGCTCATCTTATTCTTCAAGAGTATGATCAACAAAAGCCAACCCAAAACAATTGCCATGATCTGGCCGATATGGCGTTGCCGCCTCTGTATTTAACCGCTAACAGCGAACTGGCATTGGCTGATTTAGCGAAACGCTATGCAAACTTAATACATGCGCATCCTCAGCGTTACTACGACATTGCCAATCAAGCAATGCACAAGCAAAGCCGCTTAAAATTTGGACTATACATTGATGCACCCACGCCGGAGACACTAGAAAAAAGTTTGCATGCCGCGACCACGAGTCAGCGCGACGAATTCAGTTGTTATGCCCAACGCTTGATTCCATCAACCGTTGCAAAAGCGCCTATCGTCATGGTTTACTCAGGCAATGGCTGTCAATGGCAGGGCATGGCAAAGCGCTTTTATGAATCTGACGCGGTATTTAGAAATTTCATTAATCAATTAGACGCGTCATTTAACACCCAGCTTGATTTTTCTATTGTTGAGCAATTATTCATTGCAGAAAGTCAAAGCTCAATGCATTTGACCGATTATGCTCAGCCATTATTATTTGCCATTCAAGTGGCCATGACGCAGTGGTTGGCGGCTAAAGGCGTCAAAGCCGACTATTTTCTTGGCCATAGTGTGGGTGAAATAGCCGCTGCTTGGGCGTCGGGCTCGTTAAGCTTAGACGACGCCATTACTGTCATTGTAGTGCGCAGTCGTGCCCAAGCACTAACTCGTGGCACAGGCCGTATGGCGGCTGTAAATCTCTCTTTGCACAGCGCTAAAGCCTTGCTTGACAGGGAGGGTCTTGGCAACTTGATTGAAATCGCTTGTCATAATAGCGTTGACTCTGTCACTTTGGCTGGGACTTTGGCTGATTTGTCAAAGCTTGAAGCAGTCTGTCAGCAGGACAGTATTTTTTATCGTTTACTGAATCTTGATTACGCGTTTCATAGCCGTTTCATGGACCCTTTGTATAGCCACCTTATTAGTGCGCTGGCAGATATCAAGCCGCAATTGAGTAAACAGTTTATAAGCAGTATCGACGACCTTGGGAACAGTCAACAATTGCTTGATGCTGAATACTGGTGGCGCAACATCCGTCAACGCGTGTTGTTTGCTGAGGCGGTAGATAATGCCGCTGCCAAAGGTGGGCAGGTATTTATTGAAGTGGGTGCCAAGCCAATCCTTCGTCGCTATATTCAATCGGCGCTGACTCATCGCAATCAAAACGGTTTAGTGATCGAGACCCTAAGCGACCGCGTTAAAGACAGCGAAGCGATGAGGTTGACTCAGGTAAAGGCGTTTCTAGCAGGCGCAGATGTCAGTTTTAACGAGATTTTTACCTCTCCAGCTCAGGCCACAACCTTGCCCAATTACCCTTGGCAACGACAACGGCATTGGTACCAAGCGACTGTCGATAGTACGAGCGTGGTTGACCGCAGACAAGTGCATCCTTTACTGGGTCAGCGAATCAACACAAGCTTGCCTATTTGGGAGCAAGTACTTGATTACCAAAAGTTAGCTTATTTGGCTGACCATGTGGTTGATCAAGTGGTCGTGTTACCTGGCGCTGCTTTTGTTGAAATAGCTTTTGCCGCGTGTCGAGATTGGTTTGAGCTACAGCATTTTGATATTTCGAATCTTGCTATTCTGGTGCCATTAATTTTACCTGCGGAAGATCAGCGGACAATCCGCTGTGAGTTTGACTTACCACGTCGTAAATTCATGATCAGTAGCCGTTTAAGGTTGTCGCAAGATCAATGGTTATTGCATTGTGTGGGACAAATAACAAGCACAGAGCCATTAGTTGATTCGCACCTGTTGACAGAAAGTAAGGATCAGCCGGTTGATCGATTTTGGCAGCAACATCCGTTATTGAGCCCAGATTCACCTATTGATGAGTCGTTTTCTGAGATTAAAACCAAGGATTACTATCGGCACTTATCAACTATCGGCTTACAGTATGGCGAAAAATTTCAAATTATTGATCGCCTTTGGTTTGGTTTAGGCTCTGCCCATGCGACGTTATCATCACCATGCTTAGCGCAATTAGGCTTAGCGAATGCAATCGATGACCATGCAGTAAATGACCAGTCTTCACCCATTCAAAATCGGCACATCCTTCATCCCGTAGTGTTAGATGGTTGTTTTCAGCTGGTGGGTGCCTTGCTGATGGGAGAGGGTTCGCCAGCTAATCTGCACAAAAACGCCTATCTACCTATAGGCATGGAACGTATTCAGTATGTTGATCATGACCTAATCACAATGATTCATGCAACCGTTCGCCGTGAAGGCGTGCGTACATTAATTGTTGATTTCGCTTTAGGTAATGCTTGTGGTGAGCCTCAAGTCTTACTGCAACAATGTCGGTTCAAGATGATGCCGGTAATTAAAACAATGGTCCAAGCAGAGCATTATTACTGGCAAGCTTTGCTGTCTAATCGGAGCGACCAAGCTCAATCATTTTTCAGCAGTATTGATGTGTGGCAGCAGAAAACGGTAGCGCAATGTCGCTCTGAGGTGAGTGATACAGTTGATCACTATTTTGAAGAGGCGGAGCCTCTGTTAAATACCCTTGTGGGATATGCGGTTGTTGAAACCATTATTGCTTTGGTAGGCAAACAAGATAGCTTTGATCAAGCATCATTATTAGCAACGGCTAGATTAAGAAATTTGCCTAGCGCTTACATTGACTGCTTACTAAACATAGCCGTTGAAGATGAGCTTTTAACGGTAAATGACGGTATCTGCCAATTTA
This sequence comes from Cellvibrionales bacterium UBA1963, assembly GCA_002336035.1. GTDB lineage: Bacteria > Pseudomonadota > Gammaproteobacteria > Pseudomonadales > UBA7434 > UBA7434. The sequence goes on along the minus strand of DDED01000194.1, from coordinate 16,062 downwards.
CTGCAAGGGCATCAGCAACAAACTTTCAAGAGATATGGCAGCTAATACTTGAAGATTATCCTGCCGTTGTCGCTGAATTAAGTTTAATTGCCAGTCGATATCAATCATTAAAGAAAACTTTAAATGATGACGATAAAGCGCTCGAGACTATTACCCACCAACCAAGCCATTTCTTGCCAAGTGCATTATCTGGCAGCGTCTCTGAGCAAGGCTTACAATCAATGGCGTTAAGTGCCGTGCAGGCAGTTCTTGATCAGCGGCAGTTCACTCATAACTTAGATTTTTTAGAATTAAACAGCAGTGACACTGATATTGCATCATCAGTTGCCCCTCAATTACTAGCCGAAGATTGCTTTGATATTTTTACCGTTGAGCAGGCGCTTGTGTATAAAATACAAGAGCAATGCGCCGCATTTCATTCTATTAATGCTCAATATATTAAAACTCCGTCTGATTTTAATGCTCAGTCGCCAGCAATAACGGCAAAGCAGTATGACGTTATTATCTTAAATCACTTTACTAGTCAACATCAGCAACCTGATGTTTTTTTAACTCAATTAAAACATTGGTTAAAACCCAACGGTTTAGTGTTATTGGTCGAGCAATCACCTAGCCGTATCACAAACTTTATTTTTGGTGCATCATCGCATTGGTGGTTGAGTACTGACAGTGCCGCTCAGTCGTCTTTAATTCCTGCGTCTGCATTGAAAGAGAATTTACTTAATAATGGCTACCAATCAAAACTAATTTATCAATCTGCTAACCAACATCAGTGCGGCGGATACTTATTGTTTTGCCAAGTTAGTCCTTTGTCAATCGAGGTCGGCATTGACGAGCAGAATGTGATTGATGATGAACCTTTAGAATATTATTTCAAGCCATCGTTAGACGTTGAGATGCCTTTACATGATCCACAAATAGTTTCTGATTCAGAGACAGAAACATGGTTAATGATTGTCAGCCAAACTGAGTCATTAAAATGGAGAAAATGGTGGAGTCAGTTACAATCAAGCAGCTCGGCAGCGCAAGCTATTACATTGATAATGATTGAGTGTGAAAATATTAATGTCGATGATTTTGCGCTTTTTTTTGATGCGCAAAAAGTTCAGCCAAGCCGCATTATTGATGCCTCTTATGAAAGTAATAGTGGACTAAGCTATCAGCATGCAAGCAACCGTGCAGATTTCTTGCGTAATTTGTTTCAATACTTGCAAACTTTGCCCGCTGAAAAGCAGCCTAAGCTGGACCTTATTACACAGCAGTCGCAAGGCGTCATAGGTGAATCTTCCGTGGGTTTTGAATCAGCAGTAAAGAATCCATCTGATGCAGTCGTTTGGGGAATGGGTCGCGTTGCGATGAATGAATTTCCGGGCGCAGAGATTCGGCTTATTGATATTGATTACTCTTGTTTAGATTTTCCAGAAGAAGCTTTGCTCTTTAAAGAACTATGCCGACCACTGAACGATGAGGCCGAGATATTATTGCATGAGCAGAAACGTTTTGTTAACCGTTTGATGCCGTTAGAATCTTTAATCAATACTCAGCCTGGCAACAGTATTGAAGCTGCTAATTATCTCGATGTACCTGCTTCCGGAAAATTAAATCATTTATTTTGGCGAAGTAAAACTCTGCCGGCATTGGCTGCTAGGCAAATTAAAGTTAAGCCGAAGATGGCAGGATTAAACTTCCGAGATGTTATGTTTGCTGGCGGCCTTTTACCTGATGAGGCTTTAGAAAATGGTTTTTCAGGCCCTGCGCTTGGCATGGAGTTTTCTGGTGTTGTGAGTGCCGTTGGCGAGGCAGTCGATAACTTTTCTATCGGCGATAAAGTTTTGGGTTTTGCACCTGAGAGCTTCGCCTCAGAAGTGGTTACCGAATCGTTTGCGGTGATAAAAAAACCAGAGGCTTGGTCATATGCTGAAGCCGCAACAGTGCCAACAGTTTTTTTCACGGCTTATTACTCATTGGTTTATCTAGCAAAACTACGAGCAGGTGAGCGGGTATTGATTCACGGTGCTGCAGGGGGCGTGGGATTAGCGGCGATTCAAATTGCGAAGAGTATTGGCGCTGAGATCTATGCCACGGCAGGGACCGATAATAAGCGAGATTTCATTCGACTATTAGGCGCTGACCGTGTCTTTGATTCACGCAGTTTACAGTTTGCTGACCAAATTGCTCAGATAACTCGAGGCGAGGGCGTCGACGTAATACTTAATTCACTTGCCGGTCAAGCGATCGATCGTAACCTCAGTATTATGCGACCTTTTGGTCGTTTTCTTGAGTTAGGCAAGCGTGATTTTTATGCTGATACGGCGATGGGCTTACGGCCTTTTCGTAATAATATCAGCTATTTTGGCATCGATGTTGACCAGCTAATTTCACATCAACCTGAGCTGATACAGGCGCTAATGAAAGAGGTCTTTGTGCTGCTCGATAATGGTATCCTGTATCCTATTCCTTACCGAATATTCGCAGCTCAACAGGCCGTCGAGGCTTTTCGCTATATGCAGCGATCACAGCAAATAGGTAAAGTGCTAATAGAATTGAATTCGGCTACCTGTATTAACACAGAAAAATCAAAACTAGCGCGCTCTTCAGAGCCGGCAATTGAATTAAAGGCAGATGCTAGTTACTTAGTGACCGGTGGGTCAAGTGGGCTTGGCTTGTCGATGGTCGAATGGTTAAGTGAAAGAGGTGCCCAGTATATTGTAGTCGTGAGTCGTTATGGCATGGTGAGTCAAGAAGCCGCGGATGTGTGCGTTGCGTTGCGTGCAAAAAAGATCAGTGTGCTTGATGTGCGCGTCGATTTAACGACTCCTGATGCCCATCTTGCTTTGCAGGCGGCTTTACTTGATCAGCCACCACTACGAGGAACGATACATGCTGCCACCACTTTTGATGATTTACCGTTAACGAATATGCGTCGTCAAAATCTCGAGCATGTGCTGGCGCCTAAAGTCCAAGGCGCAAACGTATTGCATCAATTAACCCTCGATATTGCGCTTGATTTTTTTGTGTTATTTTCTTCTGCAACGACTGTATTTGGTAATCCTGGGCAGGCGAACTATGTTGCAGCCAACAGTTATTTAGAGGCCTTATCGGCATACCGGCGACAGAATAATTTGCCCAGCTTGTGTTTAGCTTGGGGAGGGGTTGAGGATGTCGGCGTTCTAGCTCGTAATACGGCGTTAAAAGAAACGTTCTCGCAACGGTTAGGCGCACACCTTTTGAGCTCGGCAACGGTAACAACAGTTTTAGAGCAGGCCTTATCACAGTCAATGGCAGACAGTAGTTATTTTGCTGTTGATTGGCGTGCAATGCGGTCAAAACTATTCAGTGCGAAGCAGCACAAATTCGCATTTTTTAATGCACTAGATGATCAGCATGGACCTGACCAGTCAAAAGACTTGAGAGATAAGTTGTTAGGGCTATCGCAAGAAAATCAACTTGTAGAAGTTGCTAATATATTGACACATGAAGTTGAAAAAATATTATTCCTCAGCCATGGTGCATTAGACAGAAAACAGTCCCTATATGAGCAAGGAATGGATTCATTAATGGGCGTCGAGCTTGCTACTACCATTGAGTCTGGTTTTGGCATTCACTTATCGACCATGGTGTTGGCAGAGGGCCCTACGATTAATCGGCTGTCTCATATCGTATTAAAGGAAATGCATTTATTTGCCGACAGTGATGCACCCGACAGTGATGCACCCGACAGTGATGCGCCCAAGACACAACCCGATAATCAGCCATTATCAGTGTTGGCGATTAAACACGGGATGGATCCCTCGGATAAAGAGTATCAGCGCATAAAAAATGCCTTTGCCGAAGAGCCGCTTTAACTGTAATATATCCTTTGCTTCGCCCAATAAATATGCGACTAAAAAGAGCCTAATGCCTCATGCCTACTGATTTGTCATCCCGTTTAGAGCCTAGCCAAGAGCAAAAGAAGAAGAAGCAATTAAAAGCCCGCCTGTTGTCTGACGCGAAGTTAAAAAAACCGCATACAGTTGCTGCACAAGGTAATGAAAGTAATTTATCGCAACGTTCACAGGCGAGTTATTTTAATGCTTCAGAATCAGCTTCAGATTTTAAATATTTTCCAGCCTATAAAGAATTATCACTTACGCGTGATGTCAGTGAGCATCTTCAATTAGAGAATCCCTTTTTTAAAATGCATCAAGGGCTTGCCAGTGATACCACGGTTATTGAAGGCCGAAGCTATATAAACTTTGGATCTTATAACTATCTGTCAATTAATGAAGATCCACGTTTAATTGCAGCGGCTAAACAGGCAATCGACGATTACGGAGTCTCTTGTTCCGCCAGTCGTGTTGTCTCTGGTGAGCGGGCTGTTCAGCGCGAGTTAGAAAGTGCCCTTGCCAATTTGCATCACTCTGATGATGCTGCTGTTTTTGTCAGTGGCCATGCGACCAACGTCACAACTATCGGTTATTTATTTACCCCTAAAGATTTAATTATTCACGATGCATTAATTCATAATAGTGTTATTCAAGGCATTCAGCTCTCTGGTGCTGCTCGATTGAGCTTTAAGCATAATGATTGTGATGAATTAGAAGAGATGCTGCGTCAGCGCCGCGGTCAATTTGAGCGAGTGTTAATCGTTACAGAGGGGCTTTTCAGTATGGAGGGCGACATACCTGACTTGCCCAAGCTAATAGAAATCAAACAGCGCTATAACGCTTTACTTATGGTTGATGAAGCGCATTCTATTGGTGTGTTAGGCGAAACGGGCGGTGGAATTGCAGAGTATTTTTCTGTTTCGTCTAACTCTGTTGATATTTGGATGGGCACCCTCAGTAAAACGCTGGCCAGCTGTGGTGGTTATATTGCAGGTTCTCAAGCGTTAATTGACATGCTGAAAGGAGGCGCGCCAGGGTATTTATTCAGTGTAGGTATTGCACCGACGCTCGCTGCGGCCGCACTTACAGCACTTGATATTATGCGCCAAGAGCCTGAACGGATAAAAAAATTAAATAGCAACGCAGCCTTGTTCGACCGCTTGGCGAGGTTGCATAATATCGATACGGGCACTAACCAGCAGCAGGCAATTATTCCCGTAGTTACGGGCAGTTCATTAATGGCGGTAAGGTTGGCAAATAGTCTTTTTGAGCAGGGTATTAACGCACAACCAATACTGCACCCGGCCGTCGAAGAGCGCTTAGCTAGGCTAAGATTTTTTATATGTGCTAGTCATAGTGAGCAACAAATCATGCACACGATTGATGTGTTATCCAAGTCGATGCGATCTTTAGAAATTATTTAAGGCAAATAACTGGATCTTAAAGCTAATATTTTATGGCGTTTAGTATGTCCCGCTTAAAAAAACCTATCATTTTTTGTTGTCGACCATCGATTTACGCCAGTATTTTATTGCGTAGATTGTTAGCTAATGATGCTGTAACCGTTAATGCCATTGTGATTTCCACAAGATTTAGACGAATTAACTCCAATCTTTTTTATGATTCAATCAGCGTGATCCGTCATAGCGGTTGGCGTTACTTTTTCTATCTTGCCACCATAACTGAACTCCATGCCTTGGTCGGCGGTTTTTTCGGCTTACCATCGGTGAAACAATTAGCGAAACGTTATTCTGTTCCGGTGTGTGCTACTGATGATGTCAATAGTTTAAAGGGGCTTAATTTCATTCGGTCGTCCATGCTGCCAGGCCAAGCGAATTTATTGCTGAGCGCTATGTTTAATCAAAAGATATCGGCCAAAATTTTGCAGCTACCACATTTGACTAGCGTCAACTTTCACCCAGGATTACTGCCTAAGTTTAGGGGTGTTGATCCGGTTCTTGCATCCCTTCAACATAAAGAATTACATTGCCACGTTTTTTTACATCAAACGTCAAATGCGTTTGATGAAGGCGAAGTCATCGCGAGCCAGCGAATTGATACAGACAATCATCGAAGTGTGTTTTGGCATCAATATCGCTTATTTGATGTCGGCGCTAACATGGTGTCAGAATGGTTGAAAACGGTTTGGGCGAAAGATTTACCGATTAATGTTCATCCTCAGTTAGGTGAGGCTTCTTACTACACGTGGCCATCTAAAGCTGATGTAAAGTCTATTGGGCGTTTATTTGATGGCCGTGATCTGCGTACTTTATTGTTTGACCGACAGTAGAATAATGAGTTATTCCCTTTCTCCTTTTGGGTCATCAATTACAGTCCCGTAAGCGAGCCGAGTTAATATTTTTTCTGCCCAAGGTTTGGGCAATATTAATAATAATATTTGCCCCGCGACTAAGCGGCGCGGAAATTGAATTAACGAAGAGTCGCGATCAATTTTTTTTTGGATAATAACAGCTGCTTTGTCGCTAGAAATGAGCAAAGGCTTTGCCCCTGAAAAAGCGGCCGACATATTTGTGTCAATGAATCCTGGCAACACAGTACAAACTTTTATACCAAAAGTGGACAGGGCATGATGTAAGCTTTCGGCATAACATTTAATGCCTGCTTTGCTGGCATTGTAGCTTGGGTTGAGACCAAAGCCACGATAAGCCGCAATCGAGCTAATAAAAACCAGCTTTCCCTGACGGCGTTTTTTCATAGAGGGAATAAGACTGGTTGCACAGGCCATGGCGGCTACTAAATTTGTTTGAATTATTGTGTTCTGTTGAACCCAAGGTTCCTCACCGTTGGTACTTTGACCACTGGTTGCGGCATTAATAAATGCAATATCGATAGGCAGCTGGGTAATAGCCTCGATGGTCGCCATGGTCGCGTCAATTTCCTGAAGATCAGCAACGCTATAATTAACTTCTGCACCATAGTGTTGACATTGGCGTGCACAGTCGATTAACGCTTTTTCATCTCTTGCGACTAATGAGAGACGAACACGTTGTTGGTGTTTTTTTGCATAGTGTTTAGCTAGCGAAGCTCCTAAGCCTCGTGACGCGCCAGTCACTAAAATGTGCAACTTATGGTTATTCATCAATGTTTAGCCTTAGAGAGGTTTTGCCTGTTGCTATCTGTGCTATGTTATACTTACCAAAAACAATCATTACTGAATAAGCTTACATTAAGATACATGGGTTTATGAATCAAGCTCGAAAAGCCATTTGTTTAAGTCGTGGAATAATCAAGCAGCCTTTTTGGCAGCAATTATTAGGTGTCCATCAAGCAGCATACTACGGCCCTTTGATGCGGTTCTTTAATCGTTCGCTTGATGGAGATGCGATCATCGTTGATTGGGGGCTCAAACGTCAAGTTGCTGCCAGTAAGCTTGCGACGCTTAACAATAAACCGTTACTGCGTTTGGAAGATGGTTTTGTGCGCTCGATTGGGACGGGCCAGAATGCGACCAGCGCTAGGACGCAAGCGTATTCATTAATCGTTGATGATATCGGCATTTACTATGATGCTAATAAGCCTTCACGATTAGAGAATATTTTATTAGGCACAGCAGTCAATGCGCTGCCATTCGCTGATGCCGCTCGGCAGGATCAGTCATTACGACTTGATGATAGACCATTATTGGGTCGCGCCCGACAATGCATTAAGACTATTACTGAAAATAATCTTTCAAAATACAATGACAGTGACGAGTTAGAACTTGGCATTAAAGACCGCTATCGCGTATTAGTCGTTGATCAGGTCTGTGATGATTTATCAATTATCGGCGCTAATGCGAGCGCAGCAACGTTTACATTGATGTTGAAGTCGGCATTACAGACACACCCAAAAGCTGAAATCATCATAAAAATTCACCCTGCCTCTGCGCAAGCAAAAACAAGGCATTATAGTCAGCAAAGTGTTGACTGGATGGTTGCTGAACAGAGCGACTTCAGTGGGCAGGTAAAATTATTGCAGAATAATTGCAACCCACTTGCACTGCTTAAGCAAATAGATGAAGTCTATGTTGTGAGTTCGCAAATGGGTTTTGAAGCTTTAATGTTAAATAAAAAAGTTGTTTGTTATGGCTTGCCATTTTATGCGGGGTGGGGGCTGACAGAAGATCGTCAACAGCACGCTCGTCGCAATAAGTTACGCAGTGTCGAACAGATATTTGCAGCGGCCTACCTCATTTATAGCCATTACTTCGATCCGTTAACAGATAGTCCCTGTGAGCTAGAGGTATTGTTAGATTTTTTCATTCGCCAGCGGCAACAGTTTGAGCGTAATCGCGGATCTAATTTATGTTTAGGCTTTCCGCCTTGGAAACGGGGCTATGTCAGTCGTTTTCTTTTTAGCCCTTGGGGGCAAACATTGTTTTTTAATCGTCAACAAGATTTAATTAATTACCTTTCTATTCAGTCAGATCATGACACCATTTGTAATAATCGAGTCGTGTTATGGGGTGGTAACGCTATCGATCTGGCAGATCAGAACAATAAAGTAAAAGAGACTGTCCGTGTCGAAGATGGATTTATTCGCTCGGTGGGTCTAGGTAAGTATTATATTCCCCCCGTATCTTTAGTATTTGATACGATGGGTATTTATTATGATCCTGCGATTGAGAGTGATCTTGAAAAAATCATTGGTGTTGGTAATTTTTCTGATGAACAACTTCAGCTTGCCCAGCGATTACAAGAAAAACTGATCACTACGGGAGTGACTAAATACAACGTTGGGCACGAGGCATTACCCAAGCAGTTAGTCGAGGCGAAGCGGGCGGGAAAAAAAATAATTTTCGTTCCTGGTCAAGTTGAAGATGACGCATCTATTTCAGCTTCTTGTGAAAAAATAAATCATGATCTCGCGTTAATTGAAGCAGTTAAAGAAAAAAATCGAGATCCAACTACTCTTATTTTATACAAGCCTCATCCCGACGTTGTGAGCGGCCACAGTTGGTCGCGAAAGAATTCATCCGCTATCGAGAGGTTGGCAGATTTCTCGGTGAAAGAAGTCAACATGCATGACTGCCTTGCGATTGCCGATGAGGTCCATACCATGAGTTCCTTAGCTGGTTTTGAAGCATTATTACGCGGCAAATTGGTGTTCACTTATGGTCGGCCATTTTATGCTGGCTGGGGTTTGACTTTTGACAGCTTACCGATATCTCGTCGCAATCGAAAGGTGACATTGCCTGAGTTAATCACGGCGGTGTTAATTATTTACCCACGCTATATTGATTATCGCCAAGGGTTTTTTATTAGCGCAGAGCAGGCTTTAGAGGGTATTATTTTATTAGCGGAGTCAAAGCAAGGTAACGGTTCAGTTGTTCAAGTGAGTCAGGTATCGAGACGGTTCAGTAAGTTTCGACATTTTATCAATGGCCTTCTCTACGGTCTCCGGCTTAAATGATTGAACAGAAAAGCGAGAGAATGAAAAGGAATATTCTTTTTTTACAGGGACCTATAACCCCTTTTTTCAAGTTAATAGCCGATAATTTAGCTGCGCAAGGTTGTGCTTGTTTTCGTATTAACCTCTGTTTTGGTGATTGGCTGTTTTGGCGTGGCAGGGACTCTACTCAGTTTAGAGGTAGCCAAAATCAGTGGCCTGCTTTTATAGAGCAGTATTTAGACCAGCATGACATTACCGATATTGTCTTATTGGGCGAGCAACGCTTTTATCACCAGCAAGCCATTCGCTTGGCGAATGAACGCGGCATTCAAGTCGTTACGACTGATTTTGGTTATTTGCGTCCTGATTGGATTACTTTTGAGCGCAACGGTATGTCTGCAAATTCAGACTTTCCGAGGCAGCCAGAAAGAATCATGGCCATAGCTGAAAATCTTCCTGAGCCTGATCTACAGCAGCAGTTCAATGATTCTTTTATTCGTCAAGTTTTTTGGGATATGCAATACCATTTGCTCTCTACCGCGCTACGATGGCTATATCCTGGCTATCGAAGTCATCAACTGCATCACCCCATCTGGGTTTATTTAGGCACGGGGTTTCGCTTCGTTAACCTGCGTTTGTTTCGTCAGTATCAGGCTAGTCAAATCATCAAAAAATTAGTCAAAGCAAACACTCGTTACATGGTTTTTCCATTACAGATGGCCAATGACTTTCAGATTCGTGCGTATTCCGATTACGATGATCTGGAGCAGGCAATTGAAGAGGTGATAGCCTCTTTTGCAGCGTATGCGCCACAGGATATGAATTTAATTATTAAGCTTCACCCTTTAGATCCAGGCTTAACTAGCTGGCGCTCTATCTGTCATAAGCTGGCGACCAGTTATAAGCTAACAGGTCGAATACATTTTATCGACGGTGGTTCATTAGACTTATTAATTGAGCATTGTGAGGGAGTAGTCACCATTAACAGCACCGTTGGTATATGGTCATTGCGTCAAAACAAGCCAACGATGGCGCTAGGTCAAGCTGTCTATAAGATAAAAGGCTTAACGCATGAAGGCACGCTCGATCGCTTTTGGCATTCACCTTCAAAGCCAGACAAAGCATTATGTCGCGCATTTTTTAAAGCGCTGGCATCGATTCTGCATATTAGGGGTGTGTACTATCATCAGCCAGGGCTAAGTGTTGCTGTTGAAGAAGCCGCTAGGCGATTGATCGAAAATAAAATTAATCAACCCTAATGTCGCTGTCTGTCTCTTGCGTAAAAAGAGGGGCAGGTCACGGGAGTCAAATGATGTGTGTCGTTGGTTTACGAAGAATTTTTCGTAAGTAGATAATCGCTAGTCATTTTTCACTAGCGATTATCGTTACTACTTATGTCATACGTTTAAAGGTTGAACCATAGTGCCAGGCATTATCCCCGTAGCCTTTCCTTGTTCAAAGGTAACTTGGCCATTGACAGTGGTTAAACGCATTGGGGCGGCGTCTCGGGTCCAGCGCCAAGTTAATCCACCTTTTCCATCAGGAACGTCATTGATCTTATACTTAGGACGATGTTGAATTTCGTCCAAGTTGAACACGGTGATGTCGGCTCGCTTCCCTTCTTTAAGTTCACCGCGATCGGTAAATCCAAAGTGGTTGGCAAGCTTGCCCGTCTGTGAGCAGACGGCTTCTTCAATAGACAGCTTATTGCCTTTAACGTAGTCAGTATAAAGTAAAAGATTGTCCCCTGCGCCGCAAAACAATTGACCATGAGCGCCTGAATCATTGATATTGCCGACGGCATATGGGTCACGAGTTAAGCGGGTAATCATTTCATCGTCTTTATGCCAAGGCGGCATAGTAACTGTTGATGATAGACCATTAAGGATAAACCATTCAGCTAAGGCGTCTGATGGATGAACCGCTAACTGTTCTGCGTATTCACCAAGGGTGATGCCCATAGGCCCAGTTTCATTTTCTGAGTTATCGAGCATCATTGGGCTAGGCTCACGAAAGAACGACGTTTCAAGTGAGTCATTATCCCAGGAATGACGGGCTCTTAATCGCCACTCATCACTGCCCAATAATGCCAGTTTTTCTTCATCAGTTTCAGCGGTCACCACCTCATGCCAAACGTATTCATTTGATTGTGCAAATAATAATGAGGCCCGAATGCTGGCAGTAACGGTAACAGGCACATGCGCATAGCCTGTCCAGAAATCACGGCCCTCTTTAGCAAAGCGATCATGCAGTTCAACAAGGGGTGCTTGAATACCAAAATCTTTTTGCCATTGCAGCGTCGGTACGCCAGCCCACTGCAGTCGAATTGGCATTCCCTCACTGAGTTTAGCTAGCCGCTCCATTTGATCAGCAGCTGTAAAACGCATTAAGCTATCAACCACGACTTGAACGGTACATTTCGAATGGCGAGCTAAGACCTTAAATAATGCAGTAAATTCTGCGTCATCGGCCTTGAGGGAGGGCACTGGTCGGTCTTGACCGTCGTGGTCCATTAAATTAGTCGACATGCCGAGCGCGCCAGCGCTTAACGCATCTTCTAACTGTTCGGCAATGCCTTCAATTTCATCAGCAGTGGCTGCACGCTCCCATGCTTCCATGCCCATCACACTTAATCTCAATGCAATATGACCCACAAATGTTCCGTAGTTGACCGGCACATTTACATTGGCGTTCATCGACTTACTGTATTCAGACCATTTTCTCCAGTCCCAAGGCAGCTTTTCAAAAAAAGGTTCTTCTGGAATGTCTTCAAAAAAAGAAAATATTTTGACTACCTGCGCCTGAACTTCAGGGTCTTCATGCAAAGGAGCTAATGCAAAGCCGCAATTACCCATGATGACGGTAGTGACACCGCAGCCAGGGAGAGGATCAAGATCGGGCTGCCACCACATCGTGCCGTCGAAGTGAGTGTGGCTTTCTATGAGGCCAGGAGTCACAAAGCAGCTTTCAGCATTGAAAACACGTTCATCGCTTTCGGCGATAATATCACTGCCTATTTCACTGATTATACCGTTGCGAATCCGCAAGCTGGCTTTAAAAGGCGGTGCGCCAGTGCCATCTACAATGATGCCATTGGTGATTAAAAGGTTATCTTTTTGAGTTGTCATCATGAAATTCCTTTATGTTCAGTTTTTTATTTTTTTAAGAATTGGTCGTGAAAGCAGAGGTGCTCATCAATAAATGAGCTGATAAAATAATAGCTATGGTCATAGCCCGGTGCTTCTTGGTAGTTCAGAAGATAGTTGTTCGTCTTGGCAGCATCCAATAAAACGTGGGGTTTGAGCTGTTCTTTTAAAAAACTATCACTGCCGCCTTGGTGAATTAAAATGGGTATCTCAGTGTTTGCCTGTGCTAATAAAATACTGGCATCGTATTGACGCCATTCCTTTTCATCGCTGCCCAGATAATGACTAAAAGCTTTTTTACCCCAAGGGCAATCACTTGGATTTGTGATGGGGCTAAAGGCTGAAATTGATTGATATTGCTGAGGATTCCTTAAACCGATCACTAGCGCGCCGTGACCGCCCATCGAATGCCCACTGATTGACCTTTTATTGGAAACAGGAAAATTATTTTCTATGATTAAAGGCAGTTCATCAACGATATAGTCATACATATGATAATGTTTATTCCAAGGCTCTTCAGTGGCATTTAAATAAAATCCTGCGCCTTGGCCAAAATCATAACTATCTTTGTCGTCGGGAACCCCTTCACCTCTGGGGCTTGTATCTGCGGCAACAATCGCTAACCCTAATTTTTCAGCTAGATGCAGTGCGCCCGCTTTTTGCATGAAGTTTTCATCGCTGCAGGTTAAGCCTGATAGCCAATATAAAACCGGAACTTTATGTGTATTGCTGGCGCATGAAGGTAAAAAAATAGCAAATTGCATAGTGCAATTAACCGTGTTTGACGAATGCTGGTACTGGTAATGAATACCACCTGACACTTTATTGCTGCTAATTTTTTCTAGTTTCATTTTTTTACGTGACATTAAGTAATGGAATTAAATAACGGCTTTATAAGAATAACCCTTATTGATTAAAATGAATGACACTGCGAATACTTTTGCCGCTGTGCATTAAATCGAAAGCTTCATTGATCTTATCGAGACCCATAGTGTGGGTTATGAAGTCAGTCAGTTGAAACTCACCTTGCAAATACCGCTCAACATAATCTGGTAGCTCAGTGCGACCTTTAACGCCACCAAATGCGGTGCCGCGCCAAACGCGTCCAGTGACCAGTTGAAATGGTCTGGTTGATATTTCTTGTCCAGCACCTGCCACGCCAATGATCACCGATTCGCCCCAACCTTTATGGCAGCATTCCAGTGCTGAGCGCATTACTTCTACATTGCCGATACACTCAAAAGAATAATCAACGCCACCGTCAGTTAACTCAACAATATAATCTTGAATAGCCTGATCAATCTTTTTCGGATTAATGCAATCGGTTGCACCTAACTTTTTTGCCAATTCAAATTTATCTTCATTCACATCCAATACGATAATGCGACCTGCTTTGGCCATGCTAGCGCCAATGACGGCAGACAGGCCAATACCACCTAAACCAAAGATCGCTACGCTGTCGCCAGGTTTAACTTTGGCCGTGTTCATGACTGCGCCTATTCCGGTAGTAACGCCGCAGCCGAGCAAACAAACTTCTTCAAGAGGCGCATCTGGATTGACTTTGGCTAAAGAGATTTCTGGTAGTACGGTGTATTCTGAAAAGGTTGAGCATCCCATATAGTGAAAAATCGGTTGTCCATCTTTGAAAAAGCGTGTCGTGCCATCAGGCATTAACCCCTTGCCTTGAGTCTCACGAATTTTTTGGCATAAGTTGGTTTTTCCTGATAGGCAAAACTTACATTCTCGGCATTCGGGAGTATAGAGCGGGATAACATGATCGCCAACGTTCACACTGGTAACGCCAGTGCCAATTTGCTCTACAATTCCGCCACCTTCATGACCAAGAATGCAGGGAAAAATGCCTTCAGGGTCTTGTCCAGATAAGGTAAAAGCATCTGTGTGACAGACTCCGGAAGCGGTGATTTTTATCAGTACTTCCCCGGCTCGTGGCGGCATTACGTCAATTTCTTCAATTGAAAGAGGCTGGTTAGGCCCCCAGGCAATCGCGGCTTTAGATTTAATCATTGATTCAGTCATTTTTGTGATGGTCTTCCTTTTTGAGAGTCACCATGTATACGGCTACCATAGCCAAGAGTTGGACAGGCTATTCTTACAATAAGGCAAGTATCGCGTTAAAGGGAATGACAATCCACTGCCGCAGGTGTATTTTTAACCATTATGTCGACTTTAGTTGACTCATTTGGGCAGTATCTATAGAATTCGCGCTCCGACTTGTGGGTGATCGTCTTAAGCAGCTCATAATAGTGCACGATTAAAGACTAAATTTTGTTCATGTTGGGTTGCATCAGCCTTAGCATGAAGGGCTAGAATAGCACATAAACTATTGATATTTGGAGTATTTTTACATGGCAACGATCAACCAATTGGTTCGTAAGCCGAGAAAGAGAAAAGTTAAGAAAACCGACGTTCCTGCGCTTCAGGCCTGCCCTCAGCGTCGCGGCGTTTGTACTCGCGTCTACACTACAACACCGAAAAAGCCAAACTCAGCATTGCGTAAAGTCTGCCGAGTGCGTTTAACCAGTGGTTTTGAGGTGTCTTCTTACATCGGTGGCGAAGGTCACAATTTGCAGGAGCACAGTGTGGTGTTGATTCGTGGTGGTCGAGTAAAAGATTTACCGGGTGTGCGTTATCACACAGTCCGCGGTACTTTAGATACTCAAGGTGTTGCTGATCGTAAACAGGGTCGATCGAAGTACGGTACTAAACGACCCAAGTAAAGAGTTCGTTGTGGGTGTCACACGCCGGTGATGACACACTCAAAATATTGTTCATAATGTTCATTAATAGGTTTAATCATCCAAAGGTTAGCTCAAGCTTCTGCTTGAATTAAATGGTTATTAGATGGGGGCCACACTTTCATGTGTTTGAACCATCAAAGTAAGGCCAAGCAATATTTTTTTTGATATTCGTTTTGGGTTAACCTGAAAAAGAGGAAAGTTCCATGCCAAGAAGACGCATTGTTGCCAAACGCGAGATATTACCTGATCCTAAATACGGTAACGTCACTCTCGCAAAATTCATGAATCACGTAATGATTAGCGGTAAAAAATCCGTTGCTGAACGCATTGTTTACGGCGCACTCGATATCGTTAAAGATAAATCGGGTAACGATCCACTCGACGCATTTCAAGAAGCCCTCGATACAATCGCACCCATGGTTGAGGTTAAATCTCGCCGTGTGGGTGGTGCAACCTACCAAGTGCCGGTTGAAGTTCGTGCCTCTCGACGAGAAACATTATCCATGCGTTGGTTGGTAGAGTATTCACGTGGCCGTGGCGAAAAATCCATGCCAGCGAGATTAGCAGGTGAAATTCTTGACGCTTCGCAAGGTAAGGGTGCCGCGGTGAAGAAAAAAGAAGATGTACATCGTATGGCAGAGGCCAATAAAGCGTTCTCACACTTTCGCTTTTAAGTCATTTTTTTATCGGCTGCTTACTTTGCTTAATAAGTCCGGTAAGCAGTTTATACCCAGACAATAAAGGAATTCTACCGTGGCTCGTCAAACGCCAATCAACCGCTACCGAAATATCGGAATCTGCGCCCATGTTGATGCTGGCAAAACCACCACGACAGAGCGAGTCCTGTTTTATACCGGGCTATCCCATAAGATCGGTGAAGTTCATGATGGTGCAGCCACT
>DDED01000187.1:9526-15447 GCA_002336035.1 Cellvibrionales bacterium UBA1963 | reverse complement strand
TGCCACGGGCGGTTGAGTTTATTGTTGCGATGCCGCTCAACGCTTCAGGCAAGATCCTCAAGACTGCATTACGTCAACGTATTTAATTCCAATATTCTTCAGCTATTTACAGGTGGAAACGTCTGCTTACCATTCATTTCGACACGAATTCTACGTAAGACCAATTCTGCGATTAGCCATTCTTCGTTTTCTTGTTTTTCATACTTTTCAAAATACCAGCCTGTGCCCCACAAATGACCACCGCCAGCCGATTTTGGCCACCATAAGTTATCTTCCATTGCCCAGATGCCTGTTGCTGAGTAAGGGCCAGTGAGTGTGATTTCAGAGGTATGACCATGATGAACCGTCTTGACGCCTTCAAGCATCGGCGGTAAAAAATCACGAAACTCCTGTCGGCTGTTAATTAATGGTGAACCTTCTTGTGTGGTATCGATGAGTACATTTTTGGTGAAGACTTGCTCCCAAGCAGGCCAGTCTTTTTGGTCCATGGTGCGAAAGTAGCGCGCTTTGAGTTGACGAATCTTTTCTATTTCTACTAAGGTGCTTATGTCCATGGTTATTCGCCTGTTAATGGTTTGATCTAGCGGTTATATCGTCAAACTTTGCAGCAGCAGGGTAGCTGCGTCACCAATAAAAAAGGGAGAATAAAAGTGCTAGAGCAAAAAATCACGCATTTTTTTTGCAATTTTAAGAGTATGAACGCACTGTCATAAAACATCTTCTGCGAGTCGATGCTCAAGTCTTGAGACAAAAGCCGTCTGTTTAGGCCGGTGAGGCGAAAATTTGGGTGCTTTAGCGCCGATTTAATGCCATATGTCGAGGATTGTAAAAAGCGGTGTTGCTTTAACTCAAGCCCGTGTCAATATCCAACAAAACATTAAGTGCATGATAATTAGACTTTAGGATAAAATAAATAACTATCGATCATCTTTAAATGGAAGTCTTATGAGTAAGCCAAACTTCTTCAGTGAAGACCCAGAATACGTTCAATACCAAGATAATACCAATATCAATCACCTGCCAGGCGATTATGGAATTCCTGTCTTGGGATATACTTTAAGTTACGTTCAGCGACCCTTTCAGGTCATTGACCAAAATCGCAAAAAGTATGGCGATGTCTTTCGCACCTCCATGACCTTTCAAAAATTTGTCATGGCTTTAGGCCCTGAGTATATCAAGCAACTGACTTTGGATCGCGATAAGGTATTTTCTTCCCGAATGGGTTATCACGCGCCGCTCAAGCACTTTTTTGAAGGCGGTTTATTAATGCGTGATTTTGACGCACATAAGTTTCATCGTCGAATTATGCAAACGGCCTTTAAGACCACGGCCATGCGCAATTACGTTGATACTATGCACCCAGTGATAGACAAGCGGTTAGAACTTTGGGGAGGGATAACTACATTTGAATTTTACCCGCATGTCAAAGAATTACTGTTAGACGTTGGTGCAAAAGTATTTTTGGGGCTCGATTTAGTCGGTGGTGAAACGCAACGTTTAAACGATGCTTTTTTGGCTATGGGCGATGGAACCTTGGCTATTATTCGAAAAGACTGGCCTGGCTTGGGTTTGGCCTATCGAAAGGGAATGAATGGTCGGCGATATCTTGATAATTTTTTCAATCAGCTAGTGCCGCAGCGTCGTGATGGCGAGGGTACGGATATGGCCTCGTTCTTCTCTAGAGAAACCACTGAGGCGGGCGATTTATTTCCCACTGATGTTGTTTCGAAACATCTTATTTTTTTGTTATTAGCTGCGCATGATACAACGACTGCTGCATTAACGATGGCCTGTTGTTATTTGGCTGATAATAAAGACTGGCAATCGCGAATTCGTGAAGAAGTTCGCTCGATTGTAGCGGCAAAGGGCTCGGCTGATGCCGGTGGTAACCGTATCACGTACGATGATTTATCCAGTATGGTTGATACTGGCAATGTGTTTAAAGAGATTGAGAGACTGCATCCATCAGTGCCAGCGTTTATGCGGCGTACCGTTCAAGAAACCGAGATTGGTGGCTTTGATATCCCTGCACATACTCCGATTCAGGTTTCGCCCATCTACACTCAACGCATGGAAGAGTGGTGGAGTGATCCGCACAGTTTCGATCCTGATCGCTTTGTCCGTGAAGAGCATAAGCAACATCCATTTTTATGGGCGCCGTTTGGCGGTGGTGCACATAAGTGTATAGGTATTCATTTTGCCGATATGCTGTTTAAAATGGTGATGGCAAGCCTCGTTATGCGATATGAATTTTCTTTTACTGATGGCCAAGGTTTTCCTGATGCCATTCAGCATTTTCCATTTCCGAAGCCGCAAAATCATTTGCCGCTTGTGTTAAAAAAGATCTAGTGGCGTTAAGTATGCTAGTCATGTTTCAAAAGCGAGTAATTTAAAATAATTCAAAAGGAGATTATAGTATGAAGTTCAGTTATGGTATTGCTATGTGTGACCCAGCTCATTATCTGCCTTTAGCGCAAGCTACTGAAGCGGCCGGTTATGATTATATTAGTGTTCCTGATAGCCTATGTTATCCACAGGAAGCCAGTTCTAAATACCCCTATAATGACGATGGTAGTCGCGAGTTTCTAGAATCCTTGCCGTTTGTTGAATCCCTTGTTGCTGTAACGGCAATGGCAGCAGTTACGAGCAATATTCGATTAATTACTTCAGTTTACAAATTGGCTATTCGTCAAGTTCCCTCGGTAGCGAAACAAGTGCAAAGTATTCAGGCGATGAGTAATAACCGTTTTGATTTTGGCATTGGTATCAGCCCTTGGGAAGAAGATTTTGCTGTGACTGGCGTCCCTTGGGCAAAACGCGGTAAACGTTTTGATGAGCAGATTGAAATTTTTCGTGGTTTAGAAACCGGTGAATATTTTGGTTATCAGGGAGAACATCATACTATGCCAGCCAATAGAATGAATCCCGTTACTGGTGTTCCAACCCCAATTATTATTGGTGGTCATTCAGATCCCGCTTTAAAGCGAGCGGCGAAAGTCGGTGATGGTTGGATAGCTGCTGGTGGAGATATTCCCGAAATGCTTGGCTACATTAATCGCCTGAATGAACTAAGAGAAGAGTACGGGACGTTAGACAAGCCTTTTGATATATGGGGTGCTGGTGCAGCAGCATTTGATAAGGACGGACTTGAGGAATTGGCCGATATTGGCGTAACCGGAGTGGGCATTGGTTTTCGTGATGTTTATAAGGGGCAACCAGATTCGCCGTTAGAAGAAAAAATTGAGCAGTTGCAGTGGTATGCTTCTGAATTTATTAATAAGGAGAACTAATGCCTCTTTTAATGACTCGTTATGATTTACGCCGACCTGATTTTTGTCATGCTTCGCGTGCAGAGTTGTATCAAGCAGCTGTCGATCAAGTAGAATGGGCTGACCGACATAACTTTTTAGCTGTTGTAGTGTCAGAGCATCATGGTTCTGACGATGGCTATTTACCCTCATCACGTGTGATGGCGGGTGCCTTTGCGGCGCGAACAAAAAAAATCCAAATTCATTTGTCCGCGTTAATCGCACCATTACATGACCCTGTTCGTTTGGCTGAAGACTTAGCGGTCTTAAGCTTAGTGAGTAATGGCCGTGTTGTACCTATTATTAGTGCCGGCTATCGTGAGGAAGAATTTAATGCGATTGGTAAATCTTTAAGCGACCGTAAGGCTTATATGGACATGATAATGCCTTTTTTACGAAAAGCTTTAAGCGGTGAGCCATTTCAATATTTAGGTCGTGAGATTGTGGTGACACCAAAACCTGATGCTATGCCAATGCTCGTAATGGGTGGCAGTACTAAAGTCGCTGCTAGGCGTGCAGCCAGAGATGCCGATTATTTTATTCCCGCTATTCCCGAAGTTTTCGAAGAATATCGCGCAGAATTAAAACGCTTAGGTAAGCCTGACATGGGCGCGAGTGCCAAGCAGCCAGCCACATGCTATTTTGCAGCCGACGACCCCGATGCTTTTTGGGAAGAGTTGGCTCCGCACGCAATGCATGAACAAAACTCTTACGCTGAGTGGGCTGAAAAGTCGGGTGTGCCATCGCCGTACTCTTTTTATAGCGATAAAAAGAGTTTGCGTGACAGCGGTAAGTACACAGTATTAACCGCTGAGCAGATGATTGAGCAGTTCAATACCATGCATAAAAACGAACCATTGATTTTATCACCACTGGTTGGAGGCTTATCTCCTACAACTTCCTGGCATAGCTTGCATACTTTTGAGCATAAAGTCTTTCCGAATATCGGTGAATCAGGAACCGGTGTTTTTAAAGACTAAGACAGTTCTAGCCTTTCACCTACTAGCAGTTTGAGAATACTTTATGGCCGCAGATATATTAATTGATGATTTAGCCAATCCTAAGTTAAATGATATTCAACAGGCGGCACGCCAATACGGTGAAACGCTGAATGTTGAACTAAATCGAACATCGATAATGGCTGAAGCTGAAGCGACAGTAGGGCTAAGCGATTGGGGTGATGAAGGTTTTATCGAGCGTCTTGATTTACTGTGCGATGAATGGAATAACGACGTGAATATAAATGGCATTGGCCGCTTATCGTTGCGTAATAAATTACTTCAGCATGCGACCAGTCGTTTGTTGATACAGCACCAATGGTTTTTGTATCCGGAAATTAAAAAAACAGTAATAGAACAGCCGATTATTGTTGCTGGCTTACCACGTTCGGGTACGACTCATTTACTCAATTTAATGGCTGCAGATCAGCGGCTGCGAGCTTTGCCGCTCTGGGAAAGCTATGAGCCAGTTCCACGACCCAATGAGCCTTTAACGGCTGAAGGTGTCGATCCTCGCTATCAGCGCTGTGAAGAAGCATGGCAGGCGATGCAGGCTATGACGCCTTTAGTGGCTGCGATGCATCCTATGAATCCTGATCATATTCACGAAGAGCTCGAGCTAATGGGCCCTAATTTTGGTTCTTATAATTATGAATGGTTGAGCCATTCACCACGGTGGCGAGATCACTATTACAATGAAGATCAAACGTATCAATATGAATACATGCGCGATGTGCTTAAGCTGTTAACGTGGCAGCAAAGAAATAATGATAGGCCAACTCGTTGGGTTTTGAAGTGCCCGCAACACCTAGAACAGCTGAATATTTTGCATAAGGTCTTCCCTGATGCCACTGTTGCCATTACGCACCGAGATCCCGTGGCGGTGATTCAGTCAGCGATTACTATTATGGCCTATGGCCAACGGCTAAGTCGTCATGGGGTGATGACTGAGCAGTTGGCAGCGTATTGGATAGCCCGAGTCGATCATCTGTTACGAGCATGTATGCGAGATCGTGATAATTTGCCTACCGAACAAAGTATTGACATTAAGTTTGATGATCTCATTAAAAATGATGTTGATAGTGTAGAGAGAATCTATCAGCGAGCTGGTTTAACTATGACAAATAAGGCTGAGCAACAGTTACGTCATTTTGTCGAGCAGCATAAAGAAAGTTATGGTCGTGTTATTTACGATTTGAAGGGCCAGTTTGGTGTAGACTCTGATGCACTTCGTAAACAATTTGATTTTTATGCGAATAGATTTCTTGTATGATCATCGATTACGGTGATAGCGAATCAATAAGTGTGACGATGGCTTATCACATAAAGTAACTTCACTATTTATTTATCAGGTAACTATGTATGTCAGAATCATTTGATCCTTTTGCTACGCCTGAAACCAAAGAGCCGCGTAACGAAGAATGGGCGGCTAAACGGCGTGTTTCAGACGCTACACGGCGATTGATTACCAATTTAGTGACGAGCACGGACTCAGCAGAAGAGTTGAATCGAATTGCTGAACAGGTTGAAGTACAGGCGAATGCACTAGCAAAAGGTAAGAGCTTAAAAGGCATTACTGCATTTGAGTTTTCAGAAACCGGCGACTATGGCTCCC
>DDED01000187.1:0-9211 GCA_002336035.1 Cellvibrionales bacterium UBA1963 | reverse complement strand
TCAGAAACCGGCGACTATGGCTCGCGATTTCAAATTGCTTATGAGTTAAATCCTTTATTCGGCAAAAGTAATCCTCTGGCGCCGCCATTCAACATTTGGTTTGACGGCGATAAAGCGTACGGTCAGGTTCGCATGGATTGGCAGTACGAGGGGCCGCCTAATTCTGTTCATGGTGGCTTTGTTGCGGCCCTGTTTGATCAGTTTTTAGGTGTGGCGCAAAAAATGACGAAGCAGCCAGGTTTTACTGGCACGTTAAATATTCGCTATTTAGTTCCTACACCAATCGATACTGATTTACGCCTTGAAGGTTGGGTAGAAAAAATAGATGGCCGTAAAAACTTTTTAGTCAGTGAGATGTGGGCAGGCGACACGCTAACCGCTCGCTGCGAGGGCATCTTTATATCAGCTTCAATGGAAGCTTTAAAAAAGCTAAGGAATCGCTATCATCAGGTTGATTGAGTATGATGTTAACCTGCTGAATTTTTTATAAATAATCACGCTAAATTTACAATATAACACCACATCATGAAATGTGGCATAAGGGCACATGGATATGCAGAGCAATTCGTTGATCAAACGTTGGATGCTACTGCGAAGTGACTTACAGTGTTGTTTAAAATCAGTAAAGAGTTTGTCGGTTATTTTTTTTCAGACTGATTGAAAATATTATTTGGTCGGCGGGCAAATCCAGTCGTCTTGACTGCTCCTTCGATAATGGTGTTTCACTGACAATATAAATAGGCGTTATTGGTACGCCACTTTTTTGTTGTGCCGACAACATCGCTAGAATGTCTATCACTGTCTCGGTTTCTATGCCTAGGCCGATAAAAATAATATCAACACTCTTTTGTTGCATTCTTTCTTCGGCTTGAGTGCATGTTATAGCCGTCATGCACTGCCAGGCTTCATCGGCTAACTCCTCAAGTAATAAATCACGCGCGTCACTTTCTGGTGAGATTAACAGCGCAACGCCTCGGCGTTCTTGAGGGTTTAAATGGCGAAGCGTTGTGGCCATTCTCTGACGGTCAACGGGTTTAGGAAGGAATTCAGCTGCGCCTAAGTCAAGGCCCAGAGTTTTTTCATCCAGCATGGATTGTAATATTACAGGGATATGCCGAGTGTTATCTGACTCTTTTAAGACGGAGAGGGCAGTCCAGCCATCAATGTTTGGCATCATTAAATCAAGTAAGATTAAATCTGGCTGTTGTTCATTGGCAATTTTAATGCCGTCTTTGGCATTGTCAGCCTCAATGGCACGGTAACCTTCTTTTTCTAAATGACGTAAGAGTAATTGACGTGCCGCTTGATCATCATCAATGACAAGCACTCGCCCTAGGCTGTTTGCATTATTCTCGTCATCATTGTTGACTGATGTACTGTGAGTAATATCGAGGCTTAATTCTTGCTGGTTTTCCGACGGTATTGCATCTTTTTTAACTTGGCTGACAGCCTTAGTTGGGAGCAACACTGTAAAAGTTGTTCCTTTTCCTTCGGCGCTGGTGACATCCATTGATCCCTGCATGAGCTCAACAAATTGCTTGCATATTGCCAGTCCTAAACCGGTGCCGCCGTACTTTTTTGAGGTGCTCGAGTCGGCTTGTACAAAGGCTTTAAAAACAAGTTCAATTTGGGATGGCGTCATTCCTATGCCAGTATCACTAACATGAAATACTGCGTGATTATTTTTTTCGTTATAGCTAGCTAAAATTGTGATTTTACCCTTTTCAGTAAACTTACAGGCGTTACTTAAAAGATTTAATAGTAGCTGTCTAAATTTAACGGCATCATTGTATAGTTTTGGTATATGGTTGGACTTCTCAAGTACGATTACATTACCCGATTTTTTTGCAATAGGCGCCATGGTGGTTAACAGTTCTTCTATAATATCAACGCTGTCAAATGTTTCATTAAATACCGTCATATTTCCAGATTCAATTTTTGCAAGATCTAAGACGTCGTTAATTAACTGCAGTAAATGTCGGCCAGAGCTGAGTATCCGTTGTAAATCCTCGACTGCTTGTGCCTCGTCGAGAGAATTCTCTTCACGATAATCTTCGATGATCATTTCGCTATAGCCTATAATGGCGTTAAGCGGAGTTCGAAGTTCATGGCTCATGTTGGCTAAAAAGTTTGTTTTTGAACGGTTTGCTTGGTCGGCTTTTTCTTTCGATTGTTGAACCTGTGCCATGGCATTACTTAGCTTGTCTGACATTTGATTAAATGCAATGGTTAAGTCCCCGATCTCATCATCATTATTAACAGGGATATGGTATTTTAAATCGCCACCACCAATTCGAACGGTGCCTTTGTTCAATTCATTCAATGAACGGTTAGTGTATCGTATTAAAAGGTAACCGAGACTCACTGTTAAAGCGATAGTAAAAAGGTAAATTGCAAGTGTAATTCGGTCAGTAAATCGAACGGTTCTTTGTAAATTAAGAGTTTGCTGTTCGGTAGCGACAATCTCAATCGATTCAAACTCGCTCAATAGTTTCATCGTAGTGTTGAATTTTTTTTCTACCTTTTTAATAGTGGGCGTTCTTCTCTCGTTATAACCTACATAAAATTGACGCCAATCTTGATTTAATGATTTATAGTTTTCAATCAATGAATTATAGCTTTCAGCCGTTTCAGAAAAAACAAAAGGCTCTAATCGCATTATTTCTGCTTGAAGGCTAATAAGGCCTTCTAAGCCTTTATCATTTTCTTGCCGAGTTAGATTTTCACCTTCGCTATTTTTTAGTGCATCTAAAACTAATATCTGTTTTTGTTGATTTTCAAGAAGTTGCCTAATCGACACTATCCCCAGTTGACTGGCAACAGCATTTTGCAGGTTATCGAGTCGTAGGTTGCGGTTTTCACTGCTCACTTGGTAAGTGATATTGGTCAGCGTGAATAACGCAACAATTGCAATGATTGATATTGAAAGCCTTAGTCTAAGTGTCAGTCGAGGAGGGGTAAACACTGGCTACACTCCCAGTTCTGTTTTTTTCGAAAGTAAGTTTTCTATTTTTTGAATGAGTAGCGGAAAATCAATGGGTTTTGTTGTGTAATCGTCGCAACCTGCATCGAGCGCCTTTTGTTTGTCTTCAGCCATTGCATGTGCTGTAAGCGCAATGACAGGAAGTTTTTCTGTTCTCGGATTTTTGCGAAGTTCTTGGCAGGTGGCCCAGCCATTTTTAATCGGTAGGTTCATATCCATTAAAACTAAATCAGGCATTGATTCCTCGATCATAGCCAATGCTTGTTCACCATCGCCTGCCGCGACTATGTCAAACCCTTTACGCTCTAAACGTCGAGTAAGCATGTCGCGGTTCATTTCATTATCCTCAACCAGTAACAGTTGAATCATGATTTTATCTCCACTGTATCGGGTTGCGAGGGCTTGTTAATATCAACAATTTTAATGGATTTAACTGCGCTGACGTCAATGATTTCGGTTACGCCTTTGGGCTGTAATTTTATTCGCCTGCCTAGTGCTAATTTTAGCATGCTGGCATCGAGTGTTGTCTTGGCCACCAGTATTTCGCCAGCTAATGTTTGGTCTTCAATTCTTGACGTGACGTTAACTGCGTGCCCAACGACACCGTATTTTGCTCGTTTCTTAGAGCCAATATTACCCGCAATCACTTCGCCAGTATTGATGCCTACTCCTATTTCAATGCTGGGAAGTCCATCGGCAACATTCCGTGCGTTAATCTCATCCATTTCTGCTTGCATTGCGAGGGCGCAGGCTATTGCTCTTGCGCTATCATCCTCTTTTGCAACTGGGGCGCCAAATAAAGCTAAAATGGCATCACCAATGAACTCGTCAACTGTCCCATCATGCGCCATAATAACTTCTGCCATCGTGCCAAGATAGTTGTTGAGTACTTTAACGACTTTTTGAGGGGGCAGTGTTTCGCTAATAGTGGTGAAGCCTCGAATGTCGGCCATCAAGATCGTCACAGTTTGAAGTTGTCCTCCCATATCTAAACCGTCAGGTTTGTCGAGTAGTTTTGACACGATTTCAGTTGATAAATATCGACCAAAAGTATTTTTGATAAACCGTTGACTTTTTTCGAGCTCGTTACTTAGGTGCCTTTCTTTATCGACCCAACTTTTTCGGTCTAAGCCTGCGTAAAGACGTGCTTGGAGTAGCACTTTATTGAACGGTTTTTGAAGATAATCTTCAGCGCCTGCTTGAATGCAACGAATAACTTCTTCTTGATCGCTCATGCCTGAAATGACAATAACCGGTATGGCACGCCAGAGTTGTGATGCTTTTAAATCGGCCAGAACTTGATGGCCACTGACATCGGGCATAATGAGATCAAGTAAAATCAAATCAATGTCATTTTTCTTAAGTACTTCATAGGCCTGCTCGGCTTTTTCACAGGCAAAGGGTTTCATACCCAATTGCTGAATATGACGGCTTAATAGCTCTCGGTTTGCAGGTTCATCATCAAGAATAAGAATATGACCGCGGTGTTGGTGCTGTGGTTTGAGTGAATAAATGGACGACGAACTGATATCAACTTGCTTGAGTGAAGTTCTTTCTAGGGTCGATATGGTTTTTGCCGACCACAACATGATTTTATCAAGCAGGTTGCTTAATGAGGCGCTTGGCGACTCAACGGTGTCTTTGATGAGTTCAGCATAACCTTTAGTAATGCCAATAGCATTGCGAATATCGTGGCGAGTTTCAGGGTTGTCGATGCTATTTAAAGCAATGCCTTGAAGGTTTAGACCATCGAGTTTGGCAACACTCAGCTCGAGTGCATCGTACAGCCTGTTTAAGTCGTCTTTTAAAAGATCATCCAGCTTGTTTTTGACTAACAATTGACCTACTTTCACTTGCAGGCCTTGCAGTCTAACTAGCTCGCGTGTCGGTACGCTATCAGTCATTCTCTTTCACTCGAGAGTTGGTTGAAGCACAAAAGTTTTTATATCTTGTTCCCATTATACCGTGAACTTGAGTTTGTATAAGATTTATTTATTGCAGCTAAGCATTTTCCTTTTGGTGTTTCCCGGGCGAATAGTCATTTTAGGTGCTATTTTTTTGCATAAATAAGGGTGCTTTTAAGAAATAAACCGCGTTTGATTTCATCAAGTCAATTAAATCGCTTTATTTACTCTGTTTTATCGTTATTGTCTTGATATCGAGGGGTGAAAAGATGAAAATTACTCCCTTAAAGAGCGTCGCATAAAACAAATGTGAAAAAACACATTGAAGCGCCGTATTTATTTGAATCCTTTGGAGATAACCCCTGTGAGTGTGTTGAAGAGCGTTGAGATTTTTTCTGGTTTATCCGATGCAGAATTGGCTGCCTTAGAAGAGACCAGCATTCGAAGAAGTTATCCTAAAAATACCGTCATCATTAATGAAAATGACGTTGCAGACTCACTTTACGTGATCGAGTCAGGCAAAGTGAAGGTATATTGTAGCGATAAAAATGGCAAAGAATTTATTATGAATACGCTTGGTCATGGTGATTACTTTGGAGAATTAGCACTGTTAGATGATGATCGGCGTTCAGCGTCGGTGAGAACCATGGAAAAAGCTGACTTTTGTATTATTTATAAGCAGGATTTTAATCAGGTGCTGGATCAGCATCCGAATATCGCAAAAACGTTAATTCGAAATATTACTCGACGAGTGCGTGCTTTGACCGAGAAAGTGAAAAGCCTTGCGCTGCAGGATGTCTACGGGCGGGTGACCAAAGTTCTGAACAGTTTGGCAACTGAGCGTAACGAAGAGTTTTATGTTGAGGAAAAGCTGACTCAGCAAGATATTGCTGATCGAGTTGGTGCCTCGCGTGAAATGGTGGCCAGAATCTTAAAAGATTTAACTATCGGCGGTTATATTAGCTTTGAAAACAGGCATATTGTGATTCACCGTCGCTTGCCCGCGAATTATTAAAGAGGCTTATTGCGGTCACGTAATCCTTTATAAGACATAAAAAAACCCCCTTAGTAGGGGTTTTTTTATGTCTGTACTGTGCTGGATACAACCACGCACTGAATTTCGCCGTCAGCCAGTACGGCGTTGATCGTATCGCCTTTGTTAGCGGCTTTATGTGTCCGTAAAATATTTCCCGATGCGTCACTAACAATCGCATAGCCTCGGTTTAGCGTGGCTAAGGGGCTGACAACATGGAGTGTTTCAACTAATCTGCGCCATTCTAATTGACGGCTGTGCAGTGCGTTGGTGATCGCTCGCGATAATCGATGCTGTAGATTTTGCGTATCGAGTTGACGTTGATGAATTGCTTCAGCCGGCGAACTGACCAGTAAGCGTTGTTCTAAGTGCTGCACTTGCGTTATTTTATCTGCCAGCGAGTGTTGCATTAACTGAAAGAGTTTGTTGTCGAGTTGATCGACCCGCTGCAGTTGCTGATTCAACTGGTGACTAGGGTGCTTAACCCTTTGTGCTAAACCATTTAATGAACTTTGAGTCTGATTAATGCGGTAGTGAATTTGTCGCTTGAGTTGAGCAAAGAGGCTCGCTATCTGGCGTTGAAGAGCGGCACTGTCAGGGCTAAGCAGCTCGGCGGCGGCGGTGGGTGTTGCGGCCCTAACGTCGGCGACCAAATCGGCGATAGTGGTATCCGTTTCATGACCCACTGCGCTGACAATGGGTAATTCACTTTTATGAATTGCTTCTGCAACACACAACTCATTAAAAGCCCAAAGATCTTCAAGCGAACCGCCACCACGACCAATAATAATAGCCTCGGGTGCTAAAACTTCTGGGTTTTGGCCCGCTCGCAATAAGGGCTTGTTTTTATCAGCGATTTTGGCCCATTGATTGGCTTTGAAAATAGCTTCAGCGATGGCTTCTGCTGCGCCTTCCCCCTGTACGGGCACTGGAATTAAAAGCAAGCGAATTCCCGCGAAACGACGAGCAAAGGTTGTTTGCATGTCGCGAATGGCCGCACCTTGTGGTGAGGTAATGATCACGACTTGTTTGGCTATTGAGGGCAGGGTTTGCTTATTCTCTGCGGCAAACCATCCTTGCTGGCTTAGTTTTATTTTGAGCGCATCAAATGCCTGCTGAAGTTGTCCGCTTCCTGCCGGATGCATCCGTTCAACAATAAATTGATAACTTCCACGCGGGGCATAGAGGCTGAGTTTACCCTTAACACGGACTTGCTGACCGTCTTCGGGTTGAAAGCGCACGGACTTATTTTGAAATTTGAACATCGCAGACCGAAGCTGGCTTTTTTCATCTTTTAGAGTGAAATACCAGTGCCCAGAGCGATGCTGAACTAAATCGGAGATTTCGCCCTCGACGTCAATGCCTGCAAAATTGTTTTCTAGGCAGTCTCTAGCGCGTTGATTAAGCTGAGTAACTGTCAGTATCGAGGTTTTATCGTCTGCCAAGTCAAATGATTTCATGGGTCTATTGTATGCGTCTTGAGGCATTGATACCAGTTTACCCCTGCTTGATACTGGCTTATAATGTTATTTAATTGGCGGTTGTTTGGCTCCGAACTCTGAGTCCATGATTAAAAGATGATCCTCCGACTGCACTTATCTCACCCACCATTGCCACTCTTTGCACGTTTACTGAGCGTTCAAAGCAGGCATATACAGGAAGCTGATTGATGCCTAGAATCGCTTACGAAGCCCTTACCTTTGATGATGTTTTGCTCTTACCCGCGTACTCTGAAATTGTTGCGCGCGACGTTAACATGCAAACCAAGTTAACCAATAAGATCCAGCTCAATATTCCTATTGTTTCTTCTGCGATGGATACCGTTACCGAGTCTCGCTTAGCGATTGCTTTGGCACAAGCTGGTGGTATTGGTATTGTGCATAAAAATATGACGGTGGAAGAGCAGGCAAAAGAGGTTCGTGCTGTCAAAAAATTTGAAAGTGGTGTGGTTCGAGACCCTATCACTATTGAATCAAATGCGCCGGTAAGTGAATTATTAGATATTAAGCAACAGCATAATATATCGGGCGTGCCGGTCATGAAAAATGGCGATTTAGTCGGCATTGTCACCAGTCGGGATGTCCGTTATGAAACTGATTACAGCGTTGCTATCGACACGATAATGACACCTAAAGATCGTTTAGTGACTGTGAAAGAAGGCACGCCAGCTAATCAGGTTAAACAGGTGTTACATGAGAATAGAATTGAAAAAGTCTTAGTCGTCAATGATGATTTCAAACTTTGTGGCATGATTACTGTAAAAGATTTGGACTTGGCTCAGCGATTTCCCAGTGCCTGCAAGGACAGCTCTGGCCAATTAAGGGTTGGCGCTGCTGTTGGTGTTGGCGGTGATACTGAGCATCGTGTTGCCTCGTTAATAGATGCAGGCGTTGATGTGTTAGTTGTTGATACTGCCCACGGGCATTCTCGTAATGTGTTGGATCGTGTTAGGTGGATTAAGCAGCATTTCCCTGAAACTGAAGTAATAGGCGGAAATATTGCTACTGGAGCCGCAGCGTTGGCTCTGGTCGAGGCCGGTGCTGATGCCGTTAAAGTGGGCATTGGCCCCGGGTCTATCTGCACCACTCGAATTGTGACCGGTGTTGGCGTGCCGCAAATTTCGGCGATTTCAGAAGTGGTTAAAGCCCTTGATGGGAAGGTTCCTGTTATAGCCGATGGCGGTATTCGCTTTTCAGGTGATATTTCTAAAGCCGTGGCGTCTGGTGCTCATGCGATTATGGTCGGTAGTTTACTGGCAGGCACTGAAGAAGCCCCAGGTGAAGTCGAGTTGTATCAAGGGCGAACGTATAAGGCTTATCGTGGTATGGGCTCTATTGGTGCGATGGCACAAAAGCAAGGTTCCAGTGATCGATACTTTCAAGATGCAAGCGCCGGCACTGAAAAGTTAGTACCAGAGGGGATAGAAGGTCGTGTTGCCTACAAAGGCCCCGTTAATCGTATCGTCGCTCAATTAGTTGGAGGTTTGCAGTCCTCAATGGGTTATACAGGTTGCGCCACGATCGAGTTAATGCGCACAGTACCTGAGTTCGTTAAGGTGACATCAGCAGGCATGAACGAAAGTCATGTGCACGACGTTAGTATTACTAAAGAGGCGCCTAATTATCCTGTACGATAAATGATTTATCAATAAACTGTGTGCCACAAGCGTCTAAGCGCTGTTGCAATTATTTTTATTTTTTATATTAGGTCACTATGAGCTCAGATATCCAACAGCAAAAAATTCTTATTCTTGATTTTGGTTCACAGTACACTCAACTCATTGCCAGGCGA
>DDED01000055.1:2774-3034 GCA_002336035.1 Cellvibrionales bacterium UBA1963 | reverse complement strand
GGACAATACCCTTGTTGAACAGCGGCAATGATTTCTGATTCTGACAAGCCACCTTCGGGTCCAATTAATACGCTGGCTGATTTTGGAGTGCTATCATACTGATCTTTTATTGTCTCGAATGACTCAGCGTTAGCGCGCAGAACTAATTTGCAGTCATTGCTGTCATCTTGCAACCATTCATCAATCGACATTAAAGGGTTTAGCGTTGGTAGTACGCATCTTCCTGACTGCTCGCAGGCACCAATCAGAGTGGCTTGCCA
>DDED01000055.1:0-2456 GCA_002336035.1 Cellvibrionales bacterium UBA1963 | reverse complement strand
CAATCAGAGTGGCTTGCCAGTGACTGAATTTTTTATTTCGTCGCTCGGTATTAAGCTTTACATCTACTCGTTCAGTGATTAATGGCTGTATTTCGTTAACACCTAATTCGGTTGCTTTTTGTATTACCCAGTCCATTCTATCACCTTTAGATATAGCAATAGCCAGCGTAATATGCAGGGGTGATTCAGTGACCCTCTGTGGTACCTGCTCAGTAATTAGCATAGTTACTGATTTTCTCGAAAGGGCTTCGACGCGCGCACTATATTCTTTACCATCACCGTTGAATAAACCTAACACCTGTCCCTGTTTTACTCGCAATACATGCATTAAATAATGATTATTACGCGAATCAAGTTCTATCGTTCTTTGTTCTTTAAGGGCTTTATTGGTATATATTCTAGATCGTCGCATTATTAATTGACCGTCAGTTTAAGCCAAGGTTCTGGCATATGGCGATGCTGGGTTCAGCCTGGTTCATGGTATAAAAGTGAATTCCAGGTGCGCCGATAGCAATCAGCTTTTCGCAAAGACCACTAATAAAATCAAGATAAAAAGCGTTTAATTCACTTGGGTTAGTTTGTAATGATTCAGCTCGATGGCATAGCCAGCGAGGTATTTCAGCACCGCAGTTTTTTGAGAATCTTAATAGATTTTCAAAATTAGTGATGGGCATAATGCCTGGATAAATGGGTTGTTCAATACCTGCTTTCTGACATTGATCAAGATGATAAGCATAAGCATCAGAATTAAAAAAGTATTGAGTAATAGCACTATTAGCACCAGCATCAAATTTCTTTTTTAAAAAATCAATATCAGTGTCATAGGAAATCGATTCGGGATGAATCTCAGGGTAGGCAGCAACAGCAATATGAAATTGATCACCGAAGTGTTGACGAATGAAACTGACTAACTCATTTGCATGAACCAATCGTGCGCCACCACCAAATCCAGACGGCAAGTCGCCACGTAACGCCACCACTCGATTAACACCTGCACTTTCGTATTCACGTAATAAATCGATGATTGTATTAGCTTCATCTCCACCAAATGAAAGGTGAGGTGCAGTATTAAATCCCGCTTGTAAGCCTTCGAAAACCACTGACTTGGTGTTGTCGCGTGTCGAGCCGCCAGCGCCGTAAGTGACTGAAAAATATTCCGGTTTCAATGCCGCTAAGGCTAGCCGCGTTTGCGTTAATTTGGCATGGCCCTGCTTCGTTTTTGGCGGAAAAAACTCAAAGCTTATTGAAAAATCATTACCACTAATCATAGTGATGTCCAATGATGTTAAATAAAAGCTAAGTGGTTAATTCATTAACCACTTAGCACAGAGGGTTTAATATTTGTAGCTTTCAACTTTAAATGGGCCATTAACGGTAACATTAATATAGTCAGCCTGTTCCGTTGTCAGTTGAGTCATAACGCCGCCAAAACCTTTGACCATGTGCGCAGCTACTTCTTCATCTAACTTCTTAGGCAGAACTTCAACTGTTATTGTGCGATTGGCTTGGTCTGCAGATCGAGCCACATAGATATGAATTTGTGCCAGTACTTGGTTAGCAAAAGAGCCGTCCATAATGCGAGATGGGTGACCAGTTGCATTACCTAAATTGACTAAGCGACCTTCTGACAATAATATTAAATGGTCGTTTGTTGCTCGGTCACGAAATACTTTATGGACTTGTGGTTTGACTTCATCCCATTCCCAATTTTCACGCATATATGCGGTATCAATTTCATTGTCGAAATGACCAATATTACAAACTACTGTCGTGCTCTTGAGTGATTGCAGAATGGCTGAATCGCAGACATTATAATTACCCGTTGTGGTAACCACTAAATCAGTATTGTCGAGCAATGCCTTATTGGTATCGTTTGCTTTACCGGTCACGATTCCATTGTTATACGCTGAGACGACTTCAAATCCATCCATGCATGCTTGCATCGCACAAATAGGATCAACTTCGGTTATCTTGACGATCATACCTTCTTGTCGTAATGATTGGGCAGAACCTTTACCAACGTCACCGTAGCCAATGACTAATGCTTTTTTGCCTGACATCAAATGATCAGTCGCGCGTTTTATAGCGTCGCTTAAAGAATGACGACAGCCATACTTGTTGTCATTTTTCGATTTTGTGACGGAGTCATTAACGTTGATTGCTGGGATTTTTAATGTCCCAGCGTCTAACATTTCCTGTAAACGGTGAACCCCAGTAGTGGTTTCTTCTGTAACGCCGTGAATAGAATCAAGCATTGAGGGATATTTTTCATGTAAGATTAAGGTTAAGTCGCCACCGTCATCTAAAACCATATTGGCATCCCATGGCTGACCATCTTTAAGTATGGTTTGCTCAATACACCATTCGTATTCTTCTTCGGTTTCACCCTTCCATGCGAATACGGCAACACCAGCCGCGGCGATGGCTGCCGCAGCATGATCTTGAGTAGAAAATAT
>DDED01000132.1 GCA_002336035.1 Cellvibrionales bacterium UBA1963 | reverse complement strand
AGCCATGATCAAACTCTTCAGTTTTAATACATGTGGAATTCTATGCCGTATCTCAAGCAAGCTTGATCAACAACGGTCGAAATCCGATTCTTGCTCAACAAATAAATGAACGTAATAAAATATAAATTTTAGTAGACACTTACTGTTGATATTTAGTGATGTACTTTTTTTGTAAACAAAAAAAGCACTGTCGTACTATCTATCTAGCAAGCGCCTACACGCATGATTTGATTAAGTTTTTAAACAGCAGATTGACCGCTTGTGTCAATCTAAATCGTTCATATGGTTTAGCTTTTTGTTTCGCTGCCCCTTGACCGAGGAGCGCATTATACGGAGACTTTGCTTGCTTGCAACACTTTTTTTAATCTTTTTTTAAATAAGTGTTTACTACCATAATAAACATCACTGAAGTCTACGCTTGGCGCCTCCGACGCGCTCGCATATCGGCCACATATGACAAGATAATGCCAGAATTAGACCCATTGAAGCAAATGAAAGACCTTTTTTCCTCGCTTGATGAGATGATAACGGCCGAAATAACCTGAATTAGCCGCCAGTTCAGCGCGCTCATCCGTTATTTTTGACCCGTTAACCGCAATCGCATTGCTTGTGATGAATTTTCTTGCCTGTCCTACAGTCACTTCACCACGGGGCGTGACTGCCACCCCCGACCTGACCAGTAGTTCCACCAAACTGGCATGACTGCCCTCCACTTTGGTACTCGGTAAGCCATCGAGAGCTAACTGGGCAAAATCAGCCTCGGCTAAACCGTTCAAATCTCCTGAAAATAAAGCTTCTGATATTCGCCGCGCAGCATCAAGACCCTCTGCTCCATGGACTAATCGTGTGACTTCGGCGGCTAGAATTCCTTGCGCCTGCTTTCGCCCATCTACATTGGCGTCTGCTTGTTCAATTTCCGTGATAGCTTCCATCGACAAAAACGTAAAAAAACGTAGAAACCGATAAGCATCTTCGTCGGCAGTATTCATCCAAAACTGGTAAAAAGCGTAAGGAGATGTTTTCGCGGGGTCAAGCCAAACCGTGCCGGACTCTGTTTTACCGAACTTGGTGCCGTCTGCTTTTGTGACCAAGGGCAAAGTTGCGCCAAACACCTGCGCCTGATGCAACCGACGCGTCAAATCAATCCCTCCTGTGATATTGCCCCACTGGTCACTTCCACCGATTTGAACTGAGCAGCCATGACGTCGATACAACTCCGCAAAATCATTACTCTGCATAATCATGTAGGTGAATTCTGTAAATGAAATGCCCGCACCGTCTCGAGCTAGACGTTGCTTGACAGACTCTTTCTGAATCATGTTATTAACGGAAAAATGCTTTCCCGTGTCACGGAGAAAATCAAGCAAATCGACACCGGCAGTCCAATCAAGATTATTCACTACCTTGGCTGGATTAGACGACGCCTCGAAATCGACAAACTGAGCAGTTTGACGCTGTATTTTATCTACCCACTGACCCACAGTATCAGCGCTGTTTAATTTTCGCTCTTCCGCTTTGAAACTAGGGTCGCCAATAAGGCCCGTCGCGCCTCCAACTAAAATAATCGGGCTGTGTCCGGCAAGTTGAAAACGGCGCAAGGCAAGAAGCGGAACCAAGCTACCAATATGCAGACTATCGGCAGTTGGATCAAAACCCGAGTAAACCGTTTGAGGTCCGCTAGCAAGATGGGCTTGCAAATCACGCTCCGAAGTAAGCTGTGCAATCAATTGTCGGGATTGTAAATCATCCAAAATAGCGGCTGACATTGTCTATTTTAACTCCTAAATAGGATTCAATTAAGTCCAACGCGAAACAATACAGGTTTAAATCGGACTTACTAGTGTGAAATCATGAAATTGTTGCATAAAAAAATCAAAATATCGCGAGTTTTCAATCATTAAGCGATTTTATTTTGTTATACTTTCTTTCCATAAAACTTATAAATAGTTTGCCACCCGACACAGGCTACGAATCCGCTTTATGGTTGAAAACCGACACGCTGTTCCACTGAAATCACCGACCGCCAATAATAACTGGCGTCAACGGTTACTCCGCTTTCAACAAATATGCCCGTCAGTTCGATTACCAGCCACGGTTGGCGGACTAAGTCTGTGCTTGTTAGTTTTGGCATTTAGCAGTATGCCGGCACACAAGGAGTCGGCACGAGATAAAACTGCATCCAACACTAACGACCCCGCTCAGCGCGAGACTATTTCATTGCCGCTTCCCCTGCGATCTTCAGCTATCGATAATCATGGGACGGATCATGGCAATCACACAGGCATTAAAAGTCCACGCCAGAACCAACCCAATAACTCATCATCCTTAACGCGAAAAAATACAGGAGGCACCTCAAGTGCCGTAACTCATACCCATTCGCTGGTGGTGAGCGCTGAAGCAGCGAACGCCTCCACTAAAACAAAGCATAAACGGTCTCTTCAACCGATCAAACCTGGCGACAACTTATCGATGGTGTTTGATCGTGTTGGGCTCAGCGCTCGCGAAGTCTTGAATGTAGTGAACTCAAGCACTGAAGGCAAAGCCCTGACTCGCATGTTTCCAGGGGAAAGCCTCGAATTTATTACTAATGAAAAAGGTCTGCTCATCGAGGTGATAAGAAGAAAATCGCTGCTTGAAAGCGTCCACTTTACTCGCACCAATGAGCAAGCCGAATTTATTGTGACCACTCATACGCGGCAACCTGAGGTAAGAGTGGTTTACCGAAGCGCCAAAGTAAGTGACTCTCTGTCAATGTCAGCCCAACGCGCTGACATTTCACCCTCCACGACAATGAATATGGCCAACATATTTGGTGGCGTAATTGACTTTGTGCTGGATGTGCGTGATGGCGATCAATTTACCGTGGCTTTTGAAGAACATTTTTTAGACGGTGAAAAAATTGATGAGGGGGCCGTCATCGCCGCTCAATACGTTAATCGTGGCAAAACCTACAATGCCTTTCGTTACACCGACCCCGATGGCGATACTGCCTATTACAATGAAAATGGTGTCAGTATGCGTAAGGCGTTTTTACGCGCCCCATTAGATTTTACTCGCATCAGTTCTGGCTTTAATATGC
>DDED01000177.1:57938-69307 GCA_002336035.1 Cellvibrionales bacterium UBA1963 | reverse complement strand
TAGCGGACACATTGACTGCTCGCTTGCCGTTGATTTTATTAATGGAGGCATAGCTCAATTGCGGCTTGAGATCAGCCACGGCATAAAAAGGCACTTCATCACCGTCAGACGTTCGAACGTACATACTGTCTAAGTCTGACAGCGATTTTCGCTCCTCGCGCGGATAGCGAACCATGACTTTAATCTCGTCGCCATCACGTTGAATTCGTTGTGCTTCAACACCGTAGAAGGCATCTCTTACTTGACCGCCAAGGTCGCTTAAGCTTAAACCCAATGCCTCTGCAGTTGGTTTAATGCTCAGGTTGAGTTCGTCCAAAGGGTTATTGAGTGTCGTTTCGACATCATAAACGCCTTCATAGCGACTAATCACCGATCGCAATTCTTTGGTCGCTGCTATTAATTCCGATTGGTTATCGCTGATTAAATTGAAAGAAATAGGGTCGCCCATAGCGCCGTCCTCGGATGAAAACACCACACTTTTAGTGCCTGCGATGGGATCGGTATTGTCACGCCAGAGTCGAACTGCCTCATAGCTATCAATATCTCTGTCTTCATGTTTGGTTAACTCAATGCTAAATTCAGCGAAGTCACCGGCACGTCCCCAGGCAAAACTGTGACGAATAAACCCCGCTTCAACCCCGCTGGTTTCAATATAATTACGATTACTTGCGTAGAGTGATTCAACCAATTGTTCGACTGCTTGATGAGTTTTTTTATCGGGTGTTCCTTCGATCATCTCGACGCGAACGTTTAGAAAGTCAGAAGGTGAAACTGGTACCACGACTAATAAGACAATACCACTGCTGACAATGCCTGCGGTGATGATTAATCCAGCCGTAAAGCTCGCCAAGGTCGTGTATCTTTTTTTCATGCAGCGAAGTAAAAAGGGTGAGTAAGCCTTATCAATAAAATGCCTGAGTATTTGATTCGCTTTATTCGATAGCTTGTCGGTTTGCCGGCTAATGAGACGAATAGCAGGTAAATGGGTAAGTCGAGAATGACCAATATGGGCAGGCAGAATCAGTTTTGATTCAATTAATGAAAATAACAAACAGAAGACTACGACCCACCCCATAGCGGCTGGCATCGGTGCGTAAATACTCGAGAGCGTCAGTGTAGGAATAAATGATGCGACGGTGGTCAATACACCAAAAGTAGCAGGTATTGCGACTCGCCTTACCCCGCGAATAACAGCATCGAGATTGTTGCCGGCGACCCGAGTTGATGAGTCAATGCTCTCACCGATAATAATGGCGTCGTCGACCATAATGCCCAATACAGTGATAAAGCCAAATAAACTGACCATGTTTAATGTAACGTCTACACCGTTAAGTTGAAGCATGGCGATGGTGCCAAGAAAACAAACGGGCAGCCCAGCCATTACCCAAAAAGCCAAGTTAAAATTCAAAAAAATCAACAAGATAAAAAATACTAGCGTGGCGCCTAAGGTAAGATTTTTTGTCATTAATGACATTCTACCTTCAATATAATGACTAAGATCTTGCCAGGGTGTGAGTGTTACATTACTGGGTAGCTGGTCTTGTTTAGCGCTAACATAATCTTTAATAATAGATGTTGTTTTGATGACATCCTGGTCACCAACCGCGTATACCATGAGTCCGGCACCGTACTCACGGTCAAATAAAGTTAACCCGGCACTTTGGACAAACTCATCGCGAACCAGTGCTACATCTTTTAATAATAACTTACTGCCGTCGTCGTATTGGCGTAATACTATAGAATCAAATGTTTTTTTATCACTTGCTTGGCCTTGCGTTCGAAGTAATATATCGCCCGTTTCAGATTGAATTGAACCGCCGGCTAGATCGATAGAAGAGCGCTGTATCGCTACAGCAACTTCTCTTAGTGTAAGCTGATATTTTTTTAGAGATAGTTCGCTTACCTCTATTGATATTTCGTAATCGCGAAGACCAAATATATCGACCGAAGAGATATCGGGTAGTGATAAGATTTCTCTTCGAACTTCACGTAAAAGCTTGCTTAAGCCCATTTCATCAATATCGCCATGGAGGCTCAGTTGTATCGCAGGAATTTTCCATTCTAACAACTCTACGGTTGCACGTTCCGACTCATTTGGAAGATTAGTAATACTGTCAATACGGTTTTTTATCTGGGTGGAAACATCGGTTGGATCATAGTCTTGCATTAGGTCAACAAATATCATTGCCATTGACTCGGTACTTGAGGAGTTGATTCTTTCAATGCCAGTAATGTCTTTAATAGCCTCCTCGATTTTATTAGAGAGTGCCTGCTCAACTTCTTCGGGTGATGCGCCTGGATACTCAGCTGTTATTTTTAAAGTATCAATAATAATGTTGGGATTAAGTTCTCGACGAATTTGCGTCAAGGAAATTAAGCCAATACAGATAATAAAAATCATCAATAAATTTGCTGCGACATGATTATGGGCAAACCATGCGATGATGCCACTACTGCTGTCAGTGCTCAGTTGCTCATTTGCCATAATATTTCCCTAGCGTGGCTTGGTGGTAATGGCTTCAGCCGACGAATGGTTTTGGTTGTCATCTGACAAATTCTGACTGTTTGAAACTGTTGGTTGTTGTAAAGGTTTAAGTCTTATTAATTGAGCGATATTCACTTTTCTACCCGAAATTGATGGATCAATATAACCTGAAGCTATTTTATCGTTGTCAGACAAACCTTCATTGACTAAGGCATAATCGCCGTTCGTCATTAACACGGTTAGTTTTCTTCGCTGCAATTCCCCTTCATCGTTGATCAGCCACACCGAGTTATCAGGCTGAATAATTGTTTGTGGAACGCGAAAAACATTATCGACTTGTTTGCCAGTAATATTTGCACTAACAAAACTACCGACCCGAAGAGGAGGGAGGTTTGCATTGCTGCTAAGTTGGTAGGGATCTTGTATTTCTGCGACGATGTATAGCATTCTATTTCTTTCATCAATGACACTTTCAGAGCGGCTGAGTTTCGCCGACCATTGCTGATTTAATTTCGGTGAGTTGATTGAGAGTATGATTTCAGATTTTGATTGATTATCTTGATCTATATTGAGTAGTGATAACTGGTGCTCTGCTATAGGCAACCTTACTTCGGCTTTAGCAGTAGAAAAACACAGCCCTAAATTCATACCTAAGCTGACATGTTGACCAAGATTCACCATTCGCGTCCTAACTAAACCGTCATAGGGTGCTATGATATTTGTTCTTTTAAGTTGCTCTTGAGCTTGATTCAGATCTGCTCTTGCGGCGTTTAAGCTTGCAATTGCTTCAGCAATTTGTGGTTCACGCAACGCCAATTTTTTTGCTTCACTGGATCGCTCTTTATTGGTTTTATGCCTGGTCCAGTCTCGAAAAGCAACATCAGCGCGCCCCCGTTCCTCGGCAAGTTGAGTTGCTGCTTGAGCTAAAACTGCCTCTGCTCGAATGACAGCGGTGCGGTACACGAGGTCATCAATCCTTAGCAAAGTCTCACCGCGCGAAACTTTGCCGCCAGCAACGAAGTTTTTACCGACTTCAATGATACGGCCTTGCACTTCAGCGGCTAACAGCGTTTCAGTGCTAGCCTTCACGATGCCCTGAGATTGAATAGACAGCGTCACCGTTTCACTGAAGACCGAGAACGCATCAAGGCTCAGCGGCGTTTCTGCCAATACTTGTTTTGTTTGTTCTGGCTTATTGATATACAGCATTATTGCGATTCCAATCGCAATAATGACAATAACGAGCGGTTGCAATAATTGGTATACCTTTTGAGGTTGCATTGACATTTTAGCGTTAACTTCTCGATAGAGTGATTAATAGATCGCGGTAAGGGATAGCATCCAATGCTGCACTGATTGATCTATGACAGGTCATGATAAATAGTATGTTAACGGAAGTAAGGGTCACCCTTTTCGTATGATATTGCTATTTATTGTCAATGTGATTAGATGCAATTCTAACCGAAATAGGTATGTTTTATTAATTAAAGGTTAGCAATTCGCTAGATTAGTAAAGTTTATGAATAAATAATGCAGTATGATCCATTATTTACGCTAATAGGCTCGAACCCGATCATTCTCGATAAATATTGATAGGAATAAAAATGACGACAATATTCAAGCAACCCAGTGATTTACTTGACGCGGTTGGACAGCAATTGGATAACAGTGACTGGCTAACGGTCACTCAGCAACGCATTAATCAATTTGCCGATGCAACGGGTGATCACCAATGGATTCATGTAGACCCTGAGCGCGCCAAAGACGGGCCTTTTGGTGTCTGTATTGCCCATGGTTATCTAACCTTGTCATTAGTTAATTTATTTTTGCCGCAAATAGTTGAAGTGCAAGGGTTCTCTCACGCTGTCAATGTGGGTATGGACAGGACTCGATTTCCAGCCGCGGTTCCCGTGAATTCAGTTTTACGAGGCAGAGGCGAATTACTTACCGTGGAGGAGGTAAAAGGGGCAATACAATCAGTGGTTCGTGTCACGGTAGACATTCAAGATGGAGACAGGCCGGCGTGCGTGGTGGATACGATTAGTCGCTATTTCACCGCGTGAGGGTTTTGTTTTGTCGCAGGTAGATCATTTTTTTGTAAAAATAATATTTACATTATAGATTTCCAGTCGATCTTTTTCATCTACCAGTATTTATTATTGTAAATTGAAAAAAATTGTCTAGAAATAAATGACTGAAATACAGCTTTTCTCTTTATTTTTCGTTGATCTTTTTCTTTATGCTAGCGTGTTTTACCGTTAACTTGCCAGTGTATTCATTTTTTTTTAAATTTAACATTTTTATTTAGCGTTAGTTTTTTTATTTGAGACAGGCATAATGAACGCAGGTTGTATGGAGATAGGTCGATTCACAGGATTCTTCAAGCGCAACATTTTATGAAAGATAATCAGATGAAATTATTAATGAGTGAAACACAGTTCGATGTCTCTATGATTGACTTAACAATGTCATTTGCTAACCGAAATATTGCTCGTCAGTTTTTTGTTGAAGGTCTAACACCAGCGCAACTAAAAAAACAGGGCGTCAGTCCCTCACGGCTGTCAAAAGTGACGTCTAGAGTGCTGGTGAATTTTGATAAGCAATCAATAAAACTAGGGCTTATCAGTTGTCATCACTTGCTCGACAAAAAAACGGCTTTGTTGGTCAATGCCCTAGAGGAGGCGAAAATTGCTGAGTCTCTTTACAACTTGCAGCAAGAGAAGCGTAAGTTAAAATCAAAAAAACTAACACCACAAGCGTTTTTAAACCCCGCCTTGGCGTTGGAAGAAGCTAGCTAGTCATAGCGCTGCCTTTGATAATAGTCATTCACTCGCCCTGACATTGTGTCATAAAGTGCGTCGATATCTACTGCGAGACCGGTTTCAGCTCGTCTTGAAATTATTGTGATTGGAAATAAAAAATATTCGCTGTGTTTGATTTGCAATGCGCGCGAGCGACCATAATGATCAAGATAGATCACCCATTTAAGATTAAACTCGAACATCATTAAGTCGGCTAAAATAACACCCATAGATTGCAGTAATTGTCGATTGTCTGCAGCGATTCGTTTTTCATCCAAAAGCCGTTGCAATAAAGCTATGTCATGGGCACGCTCACCATGAAACCGAGCGCCAAATAGTGTTTGAGTCAGTTGGTTGATTCGCTCGCGACTGAGTGTCAGATACTTGTCGTCAGATTCGCTGAATTCCATCGTCAGCCAGGAGTTTTCATCGGTAGAACCTGCGTATAATGGCAGAAAGAAAAAAAAGGTGACAGCCAAACTGATAAGCCAATTGGCGAGCACCGTGATATTCGGGCGCGG
This sequence comes from Cellvibrionales bacterium UBA1963, assembly GCA_002336035.1. GTDB lineage: Bacteria > Pseudomonadota > Gammaproteobacteria > Pseudomonadales > UBA7434 > UBA7434. Next base: position 63,500 of record DDED01000177.1, on the reverse strand, counting down.
ATGAATCGTGTCTCTCATAGTGTCTTTTCCTGAGGGTATTCGTTGGTGGTCTATTTGATCAGTATTGGGCTTTATTGGCCGTCAGTGAAAGAACCCGCCCAAACAGCATGCTAATGCACAATAAAGTCCTATTATGGGCTTCTATGCCTTGTGTTGAAAGGATTGCCTCAGTAACATATCATTTTTTTTGCAGGCTGATTTTAATCGTCTCAGTGAAAAAGTGATATGCGAGGGCAGTGGGTTGGTGATTTCGGGCAGTATTGTGGCGTTAGTGACGCCCATGTTGGACACGGGGAATATCGATTTTCCCGCACTACGGCGCTTGGTTGAGTGGCACATTGCCGCTAAAACTGACGCAATAGTTGCTGTCGGTACCACCGGAGAATCAGCGACGCTCACTGTCGATGAGCACCAAGCGGTGATTAAAGCTGTCGTCGAAACGGCGGATAGCCGAATCCCCATCATTGCTGGAACTGGTGCAAATTCAACCACTGAAGCAATTGAATTGACTGAAGCCGCTAAACGTTTGGGTGCTGATGCGGGGTTGACCGTCACCCCTTATTACAACAAGCCCAGTCAAGAGGGCTTGTATTTACATCACAAGGCCATTGCTGATGCGGTTGATCTGCCCAATATTTTGTATAATGTCCCGGGGCGTACCGCCGTAGACATGCTGCCAGAGACTACCGCTCGTTTGGCCGAAATTCCCAATATCATTGGTATTAAAGATGCAACAGGGCAACTGTCTCGCGGTTTAGATTTACTCAATAGCTGTGGCGATAAAATTGCGATTTTTTCTGGTGATGATGCTACCGCCATTGAATTTTTATTGATGGGAGGCATGGGCAATGTGTCGGTAACGGCGAATGTTGCACCGCAAGCGATGTCCCACCTTTGCCGTTTAGCGATGTCTGCCTCGACTGAGAAACAACAGGCCGAGGTAAGACGATTAAACGATCTTTTGATGCCTCTAAATAATGATCTATTTGTCGAAGCTAATCCTATACCTGTGAAATGGGCTTTATCATTTATGGGCTTAATGGGCCAAGGCATACGGTTACCATTAACGCCTCTTCAAGAGCAGTTTCATCAGCGGATTGAGACGGCGCTCAAATGGGCCGGTGTTGATTCTATTGCGCGTTCCAGTAGTTAACCCATTCAACTTTAGCTTGGAAGATCTGTAATGACGGTTTTTATGCGTTTAAAAATAAAATACTCAGCTCACGTAAAAAAATTATTCATGCTTTGCTGTGTGTTAATAGCATTGCCAGGTTGCAGTTGGTTATTTGGTGATGAGGGTCTTTACCCTTCGCGCACATATGACTATTTAACAGTGGAAGAAAAAAGTGACCTAATTTTGCCAGAAGGAATAAAGGTTTCCGCCATTAATGATCAGTATCCCATTCCAGACATTAGCACATCACAATTGCCCTCAGATAAGTACGAAGTGCCAAGGGTTCAGTCGTTAGAATCAGCTGAGCAAAAAGGCAGTGTTAAGGTTCAACGTTTTGACCAGCGTCAATGGATTTTAGTGAATGCTTCTTCAGGACAAGTTTGGCCATTAGTGGCTAACTTTTTATCATCTAATCAAATTCCAATTGCTTCTTCTAATGGTAACGGTGGTGTCATCGAAACAGATTGGTTGTCTGATAATATTTCTGATGAAGTTGAGCCAGGTTTATCCATGCTTGATGGCCTTCAAGCACATCGAACAACAAGAGCCGGCGGGTATCGATCAGAGGCTGAGCGTCTGCAAGAGCGCTATCGATTTATTCTTAAACCAGGGGTGCAAAAGTCAACAACTGAAATTGAAATCACTCAACAAACGGCGACTAATGACACGAGGCGTGCTGATTCTATTTATTGGGGTGATACTTCAACGAATGAAAAACGTGAAGACAATATGGTTAATCTGCTGGCCGAACATTTGGCCAACTCACCCAATCAAGCTTCTTACTCTCTTCTGGCGCAAGGCATAGGTTCGGCAAGTAAGGTCAAGTTACGCTACGACAACAGCAATCAACCTTATTTGAGTTTAGTGCTTTCTTTTGATCGAGCTTGGGCTTCGTTAGGTTTGGCATTGAAAAAAGCCGCTTTTGAAATTAGTGACCTTGATCGTAGCAAGGGTTATTATCTTACGAGTTCGACCGGTAATGTTGAAGAAAAAAATAAAAGAGGTCTCTTGTCGCGCTTATTTAGTCGATCTAAAGAAGCAACCACAACCACGCCTGGCGTCTTGGAATTCAGTGCGCGATACAACGGCAGTAGTTTAATTATTCAAGTGCAGAGTCAGACAGGCACTTTATTAAGCGCTAAGGAACAGACTTTAATCCTTCGTCGCGTTCAAAAAAAGCTGTCTTGATAATTACGGTAATGATTGATTAGATTATGCGATTTTCATCTTTAGGTAGCGGTAGTCGTGGCAATGCTTTAATTGTTGAGTCTAACGAAACGCGAGTATTAATTGATTGCGGGGTTACCTTACGCAGCTTAAATACGGGTCTTGAACGGTTGGATTTGTCATTAGATGCAATTGATGCCGTGTTTATCACCCACGAGCATGGCGATCATATTAAAGGCCTTAAATCACTTGCGCGTCAATCGTCAATGCCATTGTATATGACGCACGGTACCGCCATAAAAAGCGGCTTAGATCATTTGCCACAAATGAACATCATCGATCAATTGACGCCGGTTGCCATTGGCGATTTATTTGTTCAGCCTGTAACTGTGCCCCATGATGCAAGGGAGCCTTGTCAATTCGTTATTAGTACACAGCCAGCACCTGATAGGGGAGCTAAAAAATTGGGCGTATTGACCGATCTGGGTAGCTGCACGCCGCATATTATTCAGTCCTATCAAAATTGTGATGCTATGATTTTGGAGTGTAATTATGATGAGCGAATGCTTCAAAATGGACCTTATCCAATGAGTCTGAAGCAACGCGTCAAAGGCGATTGGGGTCATTTAAGCAACGGCCAAGCAGCCGATTTGCTGTCTAAATTACAGCATCAAAATATTCAATGGCTTGTTGTTGCGCATATTAGTCAAAAAAATAATCAAGCGTCATTGGCTTGTGAAGCAATTAGAGAAATATTTCCACACCATGACAGAATGCGCGTGGCGGATCAAGACAGCGGTTTTGACTGGCTAGAAATTGCTTAATTATATTGTCTAAGATTACCATTTAAAAAGAGTTACTCAGCAATGACGATTGCATCCAATAAACGAAAACATTCTCGGTTTGCTAGTCAAGCGCAGTTAGTGGTCAGTCACCCAGCTTTGGGGGTTATTCATCTTAAAGCGAAAGACAGTTCACAAGGTGGTTTTTTTGCTTTGCGAGGCAGTCATATTTTACCGCCCATTAATACCGAAGTGGATGTAATAATAAAAAGACATACTGGACAACTCAATAATACGCCAGTACGCATGCGAGTGGCTCATATCTCGGATCAAGGCATGGGTCTTGAATTCATTTAGGTGCTGATTAATGAGCGAAAACCAACAGCCCAGAGGTTACATTTTATTGGGTAATGACGAGAAAAAAAATGGCTTTTCGCCGGGTATGATTTCATTACTTGCCCAGCGGTTACATTTTTATGCAGTCAATGAAAAAGACTTACCCGTGACGGTTCTGCCTAAATTACTTTCTCAAAATAACCAGTGGCGAGTATTTACCAACGATCGAAAGACAACCGTAGGTATCGACTTTTTCTTACCTTCTTTTTATTCACGTTTAAGTCGTCAAAGTTTCGACAAGGAAAATGTCGTGCGTGCCGTTAAGGGCCGAAATAAAATTGATCCGTGCTTGTCAGTTTTAGACGCTACGGCAGGTTTTGGCTATGATGGTTTTTTGCTAGCAAATGCTGGTTGCCAAGTCACCATGGTTGAAAAAATACCATTGCTTGCGTTTCTCCTAGAGCAAGCAATTCAGCGTGTTGCTTGCAGCGAAGACGCGATAGCTGATATAGAAAGTCGAATTAATTTTTATGAGGGTGATAGCGTGACGGTCATGCAGAATTGGCAGGGACCGCGCCCTGCTGTAATTTATCTTGATCCCATGTACAGCGTTGCTGAAAAAGAGTTAAAACGAGGGCTTAAAAAAACGGCTGCAGTGAAAAAGAACATGGCTTTTTTGCAGCAAGTTGCGTCACACAATAGTGAAGCTGAAGATCAGGTTCTATTTGATACTGCTATCAAGACTGCTAAATATAAAATTGTGGTTAAGCGCGCGCCCGGAGCAGAGTACTTAGCAGGGCAGAAGCCGAGTTCATCAATAGAGGGCAAATCTGCTCGCTTTGATATTTATCCCTTATAAGACGGTAATCTATATTTCGGCGATAATTGCCTATGATGGTGGTTTAATTCAATTCAAATTTTGACCCAATAAAAGAGGCATGGTCAGGCATGGCAGAACAAGATATCAATACCATCTCGCAAGATTGGCAGCCATTAATGCTCGAATTTGAGCGCCGCAAAGTTTATGGTCAGTCGATGGGAGGCGAGGCTAAATTGACTAAACGCGAGGCTGATGGTCGATTAAATGCCAGAGAGATGGTCACGGCATTGGTTGATGTTAACAGCTTCATGGAGTTGGGCACCTTAGCCGGTAGCTTAAGCTATCATGGCGAACCTACCGCGCCAGCTGACGCCTTAGTCGGCGGTTTAGCTACGATTGATGGCCAAAATGTCGTGATTGGTGTTGAAGATTTTACCGTCATGGGTGGGTCCATTGGTCATGCAACGAATGCAAAAAAAATACGTTTGGCGAATCTTGCGCTTCAAGAGCGACTTCCTTTTGTGAGTTTACTCGAGGGTTCGGGTGAGAGAACTACCAATGCTTTGAGTCGTCACCCTTATGCTCCCACTGACATGCAGATATTGGCACGGTTGTCGGGGATAGTTCCGACGGTGGCATTAATTGTCGGGCCGTCGGCAGGCCATGGCGCCATAACAGGCATGTTAAAAGATTTCATTATTATGACCTCCGATGCTTGCTTGTTTGCAGCTGGACCTCCTTTAGTGCAAGCGGCTTTAGGTGAGAAAGTTTCCAAGCAGGACCTTGGTGGGGCGACCATGCATACATCGATTAGTGGTGTTGCACATAATAAAGTAGAGGATCTTGCGGAAGGAATAAGTCTGGTCCGCCATTATCTGAGTTTCTTTCCAAGCAGTGCTTATCAAGTAGTAAAAAACAGGCAGTCCGTTTCTTCTCAGCAAAGAAGTCTGCCCGAAATATTTAGCTTGGTGCCTAGTGATGACCGTATAGCATACGACATGCGTAAACTGATTGCGCTACTAGTCGATGAACCTGCCGATAGCATTGAAATACAGTCGGCCTATGGCCGTTCAATGATTACTTCTTTGGCTCGATTAGGAGGCTATTCGGTCGGGATTGTAGCTAACCAGCCTAACTTTCAGGCTGGAGCCATTACAGCCGAGGCTGCTGAAAAAGCGTCCCATTTTATTGACGTTTGCAATGCATTTCATTTGCCCGTTATATTTCTTGCTGATAACCCAGGCGTTATGTCGGGTTCAGCAGCAGAGCAGGCGGGTACCTTA
>DDED01000177.1:0-57627 GCA_002336035.1 Cellvibrionales bacterium UBA1963 | reverse complement strand
GCAGGCGGGTACCTTACGAGCGGCAGCACGAATGTACGCCGCTCAATCGGCGATAGACGGTCCTAAGTTACATGTCACCGTGCGTAAAGCATTTGGTTTTGGCAGTTCATTAATGGGCATGAACCCGTTTGATCAACAAACGCTGACGCTAGCGTTTCCAGGTATTACGCTGGGTGGTATTCCAGCCTTGGGCGGTGGAATTGCCACTGGGGTGGATGCCGATATGGCTGAAAAGCTCAAGGCTGCCGAGGAAAGCGGCGCCTGGTCTACCGGTGATACTATGGCTTATGATGAGATAATTGACCCACGAGAACTTCGCAACAGGCTGATCAAGGGCTTATCGATCAGTCGTGAAAGGCAATTAATTGATCCGCAACCCCTGAAACGAACGGGTATTAAACCGTAATCATTTAGGGGCGCGATAGACATCTACTTAGCTGAAAAAGTCTTTAGAAGGGGCGCCAAACATAACTGAGCCTAAATTAGTTGTTGGCGCAAAAGGTTGGTTGGCTGCATGTTGCCTAAAGGCAAGAATATCTTGATATAATTCATTGACAATATTGCCTTGATAAATAGCGGTACCGCCGGAGTTAGCCAACAATTCTTGCACCACAGGAATTAACGTTTCTACTGAATGGCATGAGTCATATCGAAACTCAGCCCGATCAATGTCTCGATACGGTTCACCTTTTTCAGCATACTCAAGTAAAGTATCAAATGCATGATGTAATTTTAATCGCGCTGTGCGGATGGCGGAGAGTGCACGAGCGCCAGCAATTTGTCCAGCGGGGCTTTCTACAACCTTTTGCCCAACACTATTTAATCGTTTTGAATTGTATTCACAATACGCATCGAGCGCGCCTTGCGCAGTTCCTATTGACGGCGTTGAAACCGCGCGAATAAAGACTTGACCAAAGGGCAGCTTGTATAATGGTGCCGTATTTAGTTCTTGACCTGGGCCTTGGCACAAAAATCCCTGCATAAAACTATGCACACGGTAATCAGGAACAAAAGCATCTTTAACCACCAAGGTTTTGCTGCCTGAGCCTTGAAGGCCTGTGGTATGCCAGTCATCAATGATTTCATAATCACTGCGTGGGATTAAAAAGGATCCGAGTTGTGGCATTTCAGGCATGTTTGGATCTGCAGGCAATAAGCCGCCAACAAAAATCCAGTCACAATGGTCGCAGCCACTTGAAAATTGCCATTGTCCTGAGAATCTAAAACCGCCTTCAGTTGGCTCCGCTTTTCCCTTAGGTGCGTATGAGGATGAGATGAGCTGGTTGGTATCTTTCCCCCAGACGTCTTGTTGGGCACGATCATCTAATAAGCCCAGCTGCCAATTGTGAACGCCGACAACGCTTAACACCCAACCTGTTGATGGGCAGGCTCTGGCGATTTCAAAAACGACATCATAAAAATGTTTTGGATTCATTTCATAGCCGCCATAGCGCGCAGGTTGCATCATTTTAAAAAAACCTGCATCAATAAGTGCTGCCATAGTGTCTTCAGGGACGCGTCGTAAACTTCTGGTGTATTGGGCTTTTTCACGGAGCATGGGTTGCATCGCAATTGCCTTATCCAACATTTCTGTTGGGCTAACTGCAGTGATATGAGTGGCTTGAGTGTCCATAGAACTCCTTGTTTTTTATTATCGAAAATTTTTTTCAACCGTGATTTTACGCCTTAAAATGGCATTTTAACTAACAATATAATCCGTAAATTACCTAATCTTATAAGTATTGGTCGGTTATGTTAATTATCGCTGAGAGGAAAGGTTACCTCCATCGACGACTAATTCAGTTGCCGTGATATAGCTTGCTTGCGTTGAGAGTAAAAATGCTACTGCATTAGCGACTTCACGGGCTTGGCCGAGGCGGCCCAATAAAATTCGACTTTCAAATTGTTCCCGCAGGCCATCCATGTAATCCATTGGGCCAGCTAACATGGGCGTGTCAATTTGTCCGGGTGATACGGCATTAATCCGAATTCGGTCGACGGCTAAGCGATCGGCTAGCGCTTTTACAAGGCCTAGCATGCCGCTTTTTGAGGCACTGTAAGAAAGGTTGGCTTGATTTCCTAAATGGGCATTAATTGATGCGATACCCACAATAGCTGAGCCGGAGTTATTGGTAAATTCTGGCAGCAAGAGTTGAACGAGAAAGGGCAGCGCTCCTAAATTAATATCCATAATTCGCTGCCATAATGCTGGTGTCAGTTCATCAAGCGGCACGCTACCATCGACACCTGCTGCATGCACTAAGCCGCCAACACTGTGATGCTGCAATCGGCTAGCGGCTAATGCTTCAGGGAATTGCTCGAATTGACTTATGTCTATGCCAAAGCTACTGGTGGCAATGTTGAATTGCTGGCCGATCTGGTCGGCTACAGTTGAAGCAGCGTCTGCGTCGATGTCCCAAATAATAATAGGCCGACCTTGACTGGCTAATACTTCAGCACAGGATTTCCCTATGCCTGATGCGCCACCAGTGATTAATACGGCAGTAGTTAGATCCATAATATTCTCAACAATGTGATGGTGCTAATTGACTTGCGTGTCGTGCTGCCCTTCGACCAAAGTAAGTGGCCTCGCCAATACAAGTACCACTGGAGTAGCCAGTACCGTCTTGAGCAATGTTAGAAGCACAAGCACCGGCGGCATAAAGACCAATAATAGCCTGTTGATGGTTATCAAGCACTTCGGCATCTTTTGAAACCTGTAAACCACCCAGCGTAAAACCGGTATAGCTGGATTTTTCAAATGAACATTGCAGTGCTGCAAACGGCGGTTGATTGAGCGCTTGCAACCAATCGCTATGTTTATGTTGTTCAGGATCTTCGCCGAGTTCAGCATGTTGGTTGTAGTTATTAATGGTGTCTTGCAAAGCGCCTGCTGGTATAGATAGTGCTTGTTCCATTTCTTCAACCGTGTCCCATGCATCAATTAACTCCTGCAGCTTCAATTCAGGACGTGCAAATGTGGCATTGTCACAAATAAGATAAGCGATACCATTAGGCTGTTCAATACAGGCCGCAGCTGAACGTGAATGATAGGAATCTTCATTGATGAAACGGTTACCGTATTGGTTGACCAAAATAGCTTTTACTAGACTTTCTGGCGGATAAAATGGTGAAGTTAAAAATATGTTTGACATATGAACTGCTCGCCCACCAGCGGATAGGCCGAGCTGAATACCACCTCCATCGTCATAGGGTGTCCCTTGAGGCCATACTCCTTCGGCATTTAGCTGAGGACAATGCTCTTTAACCATAGCTTCATTCATACTAAAGCCACCGGCAGCAATAATAACGGCCGCAGTGGCACGAACATAATATGTGTTACCAAAGTGCTTATATTTAAGCCCTACAATACGGCCATCTTTATTTTTTATCAGGCCGTTGACCTGTGCATCAAACTGAAAATTCACGCTGAGTTTTTTAGCTGTTTCGCCAAGACGTTGCATGACAATGGCGCCACCACCACTGCCAGGGTGTTCAACTTTATGTCCGCGCGGTGCTGGTTTAGCCTGCTGCGAATAAGGCCAAGCTTTTTCATTTCCTGACCAAATCAAGCACTCATCAGTGGGTTGTTCGTAGTGCTTTTTACGATAAAAACCATCGTTAAAAGGCACACCTTGTTCGACTAGCCAATTAAAGTGACTAACGCTGTCTTCGGCATAAGCACGAATTTTTTCGGCATCGGGATCAGGCGTATTCGCCATTAAATAGTTAAACATTTCATCGGCATTATCATCAATGCCATTAGCTAATTGAACACGAGTACCGCCACCCAAATAGAAATGACCGGTTGCTAGACTGGTTGTACCACCAATACCGCTTCCCCTTTCGAGTGCTAATACTGTTTTACCTTTCTGTGCTGCTTCAATCGCCGCGCAAGCACCTGCTGCACCAAAGCCAATGACCAATAAATCATGTTCACTTTGCCATTCATTGATATCCGTGTCATTAAGTATATCGAGGCCGACCATTGTTACTTCACCATCGCTTCAGGTGGAATGCCCGGTTCACCCATAAACGGTGCATAAGACATTGGCTGTGCGCCGTCTATATCTTGAACATCGAGCTCACTGCCTATTTCAGAATTCCACCATGAGCGACCTGAGTAGTCCATATAGTTGTCTGCTTTTGCAATAGCGTCAATAATCCTGCCTGGGTATTCTGCAGATTCCATGCCTGGTTTTAAGGCTTCATATTCTTTTGGGAGTGCATCGGCTTCAATAGCAGGGGTTAAGCGTTCGGTTTTAACAATGCCTGGCCAGATAGCCAATGCAGCAACATTGTATTCACGTAATTCTTTGCCCATGTCATGCATCATCTTATCTTTGCCTGCTTTCCCCACGCCGTAAATAACTGAGTGAAGGTAACAACGCGCACCGGGTGATGAAATATTAACGATCATCCCAGCACCTTGCTCAATCATATGAGGTGCGGCGTGATAACTGGCAACATAATGAGCGCGAAGCCCTAAATCGATCATCGCTTGCCAATGATCATCGAGCGGTCGTTTCCAGAAGGGTTGCCATTCAAGCATATCATCGGGCACTTGATAAACATTGTTAACTAAAATATCAATTCGGCCTTGTTCATCAATAACTTGTTGTATGAGTGCTGCGATTTGATGGTCATCAGTATGGTCGCAAGTGACGGCGATACCTTTTCCGCCGCGAGCGGTAATTTCGTCTGCAGTTGTGTAGATATTACCCGGCAAAGCGGTAGTTTGACCGTCACTGGTAGAGCGACCTGATACATACACTGTCGCTCCGGTTGCACCAAGTGCTAAAGCAGTGCCTTTACCCACGCCACGGCTACCACCGGTGACTAATACTACTCGATTATTTTTTAACGCCATGAAATGTCCTTTTTAAGTTTAATGCTAATGAATGAGTGGTTAATGTTAACCGGGTCTCTGGCCACCACAAAGAATGTCAGTGACAAGTTCTGTATCCATATATTCTTTTAGCCGGTAAATCTTTTCATCTTTTATTTCAAATAAAAAATGGTATTGATTATTGTAATGCTTACCGGAAACATGAATCCCGTTTGATTCGGCTTCGACGGCAACACGGTTTTCTTCTGCAGTGATATGGTTGATATTGAAGCTAAGCTTAGCTGGAAAAGCTTCTAACACTGCTGGTGCAAAACTTTTTATTTCATCGAGGCCCCGACTACCAGAAATAAGCGTATTCCCCATCGTTTCTACTCGACCTTCTGGGTGATAAGCATTAATAATCGCTTCAGTATTACCTTCACTCATTGCGTTTATAAATGCAGTGACAAATAGTTTATTTTTTTCAATTGACATCGTTTTTTGCCTTGGTTTGTTTGTCGGCTTGCTGCATGGCAACAATAGCGCTGCCAGTTGAATGTTCTAATAATAAGTAAATCTGGCCGTCCCAGCCAGGCTCTACGTCTCGAATTCTTCCAATATCTTTAACAATCACTTCTGCATTTGTCGGTTCAGTTTTTTTTGTGCTAATTCTTAAAAGGTCGTTACTGGCCAGAGTAGCTACTAGCAAGTCATTATTCCATTTAAAAAAATAACCTTTGTTCATTTTTTCATGACCAAAATCAGACGTATTTTTTGCTTGATAAAAAGCAATACTTGAAACGCCAAGGGAAGGCGTCCAGTCGATTTTAGTCGGCTCTAGATCGTTGGGGTCAAATACGATGCCTAATTGTTTGTCGTAATGAATAGGCGCTCCATCATAGTCTAAACCGAGACTCACTAGCGGCCAGCCATAATTCCGCCCAGGCAGAAGGACGTTTGCTTCATCGCCACCACGAGGTCCGTGTTCACTTTGCCATAACACCCGCTGTTTTTTATCGAAGCTAATGCCTTGAGGGTTTCGATGACCTAAAGTCCAAATAGACGGCAATGCATTCTTATTATTAATAAAAGGATTGTCAGTAGGAATTCGGCCATCATCATGCAAGCGAAGAGTCTTACCATAGGGTTTGTTTAGGTCTTGTGCGCCAGCATAGTTAGCGATCATGTTTCCGAGGGTTAAATATACATAGCCAGAATCATCAAACGTAATCCTAGCCCCCATACCTACTTCAATACCCTCAATATAGGCATCGGGCTCTGCTCGCCAAATAATTTCCTCATCAACCCAGCGATCGCCTTTGAGGCGCCCCCGAATTAATTGCACCATGACGACTGACTTTTTTGTTTGCCTACTGAGTGCGTTGCAATGGTTGCAACGGTGGCCATGAGATAAATAAATCCAACCGTTATCGCTATATTGAGGGTGTAACTCTACATCATGCATCCAACCGCTTCCCGTGTAAGTGGCGCCACGAAGAGTGCCGTCGTCAAATACTTTTGGCGTTTCTTGGATCAGTAGTTTACTCTCGCCATCGGCGCTGATAAGACTCAAACCAATAGCTTTTTCAGTGATTAACACTCGACCGTCTTTCAATGGTGCAATAGAATAAGGGTGCTCTAAGCCATGATAAACCTGTCTAAGCGTATAATCATGTTGTGCGGTTTTTTGAACAGTGGTTGGAATTTCTGGCGGAGTACCTAAGCCAAGAGTGGCATCGAGACTATTAGCTGAACGCTTCTCTAAGATATAAACAGCTAAAGCTTTTATTTGATTTTTAGTTAAGGTGTCATTCCATGCTGGCATGCCGCTGCCAGCGAAGCCACTGCTGATGTTCGCCATGAGCAAGCTAAGGGTTTCACCATGGATGAGATCAACGTTGATTAGCGCAGGACCTATCGCTTTACCTTCAAGCTGTTTGCCATGGCAGACGCCACATTGAGCCAGATACAGCTCTCCAATTTTATCGCTGGCAACCCAGGCATCTCTACTTTCTTGTTTTTTTTGCTCTGCTGCTGACGATTTTTCTGCAGCGATACCGTTTGCGCTGGACAAAAGTGTAACCAGTAGCAAGGCTAAATAATTTCCGTTGATGCATTGAACAAGCTTTGCTTGGCTTAAAGACAGTAGTGAGAATTTTAGCCGCATGACAGCGCCCTTTTAAGGTCTTTTAACCTGGCATGGCTTGATAAGCGTGGCCCCAAAAATCACCTTCAGTCGACTCGGTCGGTGGGTATTGACTCCAGTCGTCTATTTGCAAACCATCATAGCCAAACTCAACTGCGATACCGCCAGGACCAACAGAATAGAAGCTCAGCATGTTGTCATTACAATGCCGACCTAATGTAGACATAATTGGAACATTGGCTTGGTTGACGCGATCAAGGCATGCTCCAACCTCATCAATACTGGTGACCTCGAACATCATATGTACGATACCGACGGGGTGAGGAAAGTTTGCCAAGGCTAAACTATGATGTCGCGAATTGCTGGCATGCATAAAAATGATACGCAGTTCTGGTACGCCTTCTGCCGGTGGCGGCATACGTAAGTCATCGCTCATGCCGAAGCCCATGGTGTCGATATAAAAAGCATGTGTTTCTTCTGTAACTGGTGCGGGGATAACAGCATGCCCTAAGCCCATATTGCCGGTGACAAATTCTTTTATGCCAACAGGTGAAACAAAAGGCACGTCGCATTCGACTGTTGAAGTGCGACCATAAAATATTTCAAACGGATTTCCTGATGGGTCGCTCGCGCTCGCGTATTCGGTCACACAACGTAAATCAGCACCCTGGTCATCGCCTACAGTGACGCTCGCATTAACCGATTCAAGTTTAGCGATCATGGCCTGATAGTTTTCTTTGGAGCCCATATCCCAACCGCAGCCCAACATCTTACCCTGATCGGCAACTGAAACTAAAATTCTAAACGGTGCATGATCCATTTTAAGAAAAGTATGATCGGTAAATTCGGGTCTTTCGATTGGCATGAGGCCCAAAATATTTGCACCGTAGTTTCCCCATGAGCCCAGTTCCGTTTCGCTAATGTGAATGTAAGCTAAGTTTGCAACGCTCATAATGATTCCTGTTGGCCAGTTAATAAATAACAGCGGTAAAAGTGATTATCATACGATTCTTTGGTGACTTGATTATACTTTGCTAATTCCTGCGTTGGCCATGATGCCAGTGGCTAGATTGACAGCTTGTAACCCGTCTAATGCGGGTCTTTTTAAAAATTGAGTAAAAAATCGTTGGTAATGAGAGCAATTATCAACAATTGACGCTAGTTCCTGGCGCCGAGCTGTTTTATAATTATCGGCTTTTTTAGCCTTATGAGAAAATGATATGAGCGAAGTATCTTCCGCCGCCGACCGTGTTTTAGCTGTTAGTAATAATTTACCTATTCATTCTGAACTTCCTGTTCATAGCGGTAAGGTTCGCTCTGTTTATTGGTTAAGTCAAGCAAATAGTCAGCGACTTATCGCTAGTGAAGGTTATGATGTGGCGCCTGATTCAGAGTTGGCTGTTATGGTCATCAGTGATCGTATCTCAGCGTTCGAGTGCATTTGGCGAGGCGAGGGCGGTATGGCTGGAGTGCCCGGAAAGGGTGCTTCGTTAAATGCAATATCTAACCATTGGTTTAATTTATTTCGTGAGCAAGGATTAGCTGATAGTCATATTTTGGCAGTACCGCATCCCTTAGTATGGATTGTCCAAAAAGCTCGCCCCGTGATGATAGAGGCAATTGCGCGACAATACATCACAGGGTCTATGTGGCGTTCCTATAGCAAGGGCGAGCGCAGTTTTTGCGGCATTCAATTGCCTGAAGGACTCACTCGTGATCAGAAATTACCAGAGTTACTTATTACGCCTTCCACTAAAGGGATTTTGCACGGCATTCCTGGGGTGCCTGAAGTCGACGATGTGAATGTTACACGCCACGATATTGAAAAAAATGTATCGGCTTTTAAATTTCAACAAGCCAGTGATATTGATCATTACGAAACGTTATTACGTGAAGGTTTTGAAGTAATAAGTACCGCCTTAAAAAAGGTAGACCAAATCTTTGTCGATACTAAATTCGAGTTCGGTTATGTCAACGATGCTCAAGGTAATGATAAACTCATATACATGGACGAGGTGGGTACACCTGATTCCTCACGAATGTGGGATGGCGAACAGTTTCGACAAGGGCATGTGGTTGAGAACTCAAAAGAAGCCTTTCGGCAGCTGTTGCTGAATCATTTCCCTGATTCAGATATTCTATTAAATAAAGATCGAATGGATGAACGCGCAGCACTAGCTCGTGATAATGAACTTCCTGAAGAAGTGTTGATGACCGTTTCTTCGACTTATGTAGAATTGGCAGAAAAAATTATAGGTCGTACCTTGCCACAATCAGATAACCCTCAAGCTGAAATTCTTGATGTATTAAACGAGCAATACGGCTTAATTCGATAATTAAAAATAATGTTAGATGATCTTAACCATGAATAGCAACTATCAATTGTTGCGTCGTTATACGCAAAGTTTGCCTGCCGGTCAGCTCACCTGGATTGGTCTGAGGCCAGCCAGAAAAAAGCAAATGCATGAAGTCGAGCATGTCCAAGCCATTAAGGGCTTGGGCTTAGACGGCGATCGTCGCTGCCGAGGTAGCTTGGGTTCCGCCAGACAAGTGACAATTATTAGTGAGGAGTATATTGCTCAAATAGAATATTTTATGTCGCTGAGTCGTAAGTCTGGACAAGGTGATATTTTTGGTGATTACCCCGCCATTACGCCCGCCATGCTCCGTAGAAATTTAGTGGTGAGTGGCATCAACTTAACGGCAATTCGTCATCAGCGACTGCGTATCGGTGACGTTGAATTAGAAACGACGGCCCTGTGTGACCCTTGCTCGCGAATGGAGGAGGCACTGGGCGAGGGTGGTTTTGCCGCCATGATAGGTCATGGCGGCTTGTGCGCCAAAATTGTTCGAGGTGGAACCATTCGGCTCGGCAATTCAGTTGAGTTGATTACCTCTTAGTTTTGCAAGGCTGAGAACGCACGGTTTATTGTGGTTATGGTGCACCGGGCAAAAAGTCGATGTATTTGCCCGTTGTCATGCCACCATCAACCGCGATTTCTGCACCCATGCAATGAGCCGCATCTTCACTTGCTAAAAATGCAACCACGCTTGCGATGTTTTCAGGTTCTGCGCCTTGTTGTGCAGGGTATTGTTGATAGGGCTTATCAAAATCAGCTTTACCCATTGCGGTTGGATTAGCCATTGGCGTATTGACGCCGCCAGGATGGACTGAATTAACCCGAATACCTAGTGGGCCAAGCTCCATCGCTGAGGCCTTAGTGTAGCCTCTTACCGCCCACTTTGAGGCGATATAAGCGGAAAGCCCGTTAACTGAAGACAGTCCCTCTGACGACGACATGTTGACAATAGCACCGCCTCCTGCCTTTGAGATAAAAGGTGCGGCGGCTTGTGTGCCCAGCATCACTGAAACTAAATTAATATTTAAGATGGTTTGAATGTCGTCTAAAGAGTAATCCAGGAGGCCGTTAAAAAAACAGACGCCCGCATTATTAACCAAAATATGTAAGTTGCCATAAGTGGCGATTGTTTGATTAATCACTTTCTGCCACTGTTCTGGGCAGGTGACATCATGTTGAATAAATAGCGCTTGGTCACCTAACGCGGCGGCGGCGGCGTTGCCGGTCTCGAGATTAATATCAGTAATAACGACTTGTGCACCTTCATCAATGAGTCGAGCGGCCGTCGCCTTACCGATACCGCCAGCCCCACCGGTGATAATCGCTGTTTTCCCCATTAATCGCTGATTTAACATTACGCTCATCTTTTTATTCCTTTGGTGATCAGTGATTCCTTTTCGACATTCCTATTACTGGATATTAAATTGTTTTGCATCAGGTGCTAATGTCCATTGCCAGTAATCAGCAAGACGCCAAGGCGTATTGGTCGTGATATTACCTTGTGAGTTTTTATACCAGCTGTCGGTGCCTTTATGCACCCAAACAGTTTTGGCGAACTCGGCTTGAACGCGTTGATTATATTCTTTATTGACGTCGGCTTTTATTTCAATTGTGTTTGCTTTCGCCATTAGCTGAAGTTCAATGCATTTTAAAATATAGCGAATCTGGCATTCAGAATTGAAAAATAGAGTGCCGGCATGTGCAAGATTAGTATTGGGTCCATACATGCAATAAAAATTAGGAAAATCAGGTACGGTGATGCCTAAATAGGCTTTTGGATCGTCGCCCCATACGTCACTTAATAATTGATTGTTTCGACCAGTAATTGCCATCGGATAAAGCCATTTATTGGCATGAAAGCCAGTGGCGTAAATGATGACATCAACGTCAACATGTTGTGCTGTAGAACTGGATCGATAATGAATACCGGTGGCATCTATTGATTCAATGCTGTCGGTTATTAATTCAACATGCGGTTGCTGTAAGGCTTCTAACCAACTGCCATTATCTTGCAAGATGCGTTTTACAAAGGGAGGGTAGCTAGGCACAACTTTAGCGAGTAGTTCAGGGTCATTAATTTGACTTTCTATCCATTGTGTAGCGTGTTCACGGTACATATCATTGGCGGCATTAATTGATCGATCTTGATCTGGCCAAGAATCATCTCTTATTAATGTTGGCAGAAGTGCGTCTGCTGAGACCCAAAATAATAGAAATCGGTAAAACCGGTCATAGTAGGGAATGTTGGCTAAAAGCCATCGAGTTGCTTGGTCAATATCATCATGGTAGCCAGGGTTTGGAAACATCCATGCAGGCGAGCGTTGAAACACTTTCATATTTTTTGCTAGCTTGGCCATTTCAGGTGCTAACTGAAAAGCGCTTGCACCGCTTCCGATGACTGCAACAGTTTTTTCTTTAAAGTCGAGTTGATGCTGAAATTGTGCGCTATGGAATTGTGCGCCATTGAAATTATCGGCACCTTTTATGTCAGGTATTTGTGGTCGGTTTAGCTGGCCGACAGCTGAAATAACGCTATTAGCAAGCAGTGTTGTTTGCTTACCGTCGAGATGATTTGTAGTCGTAATTTGCCAGCGATTTTGATGTTCGAGCCAGTTAATTGACGTTGCTTCAGTGTTAAATCGTATTGACGATTGCAAATGATATTTTTCTACACAATGATCAAAATAAGATTTCAATTCTTTTTGTTGTGGGTAAAACTGCCGCCAGTTGTTGCTCGGCTCAAAACTATAGCAATAAATCTGGGCGGGAATATCGACACGTGCGCCTGGGTAAGAGTTTTCATACCAGGTCCCACCTTTGTCAGCATTCTTTTCAAGCAAAATATAAGGAATATTATTTTGCTGAAGGCGAATCGCTGCTAAAATACCTGACATCCCACCACCGATGACCACTACAGTGTATTCGCTTAGCGATGATCTTAATTGCGGATCCAAAATAAATTCACGAGGATCCGTTTTTTCTAACGCCAGCTCTTCAAGCATCATCTTGCTAGAATCTATTGGTAATTCTTGTCCTGCGGTGAAGCACATAAGTTGATAAAGCATTTCATCATTGGGTAATTCAGGCAGTGAAAAGTCATTTTTCTGATAGCTTTTTATGACCTCAAGTGCTTCAGCTCTTATAGCATTTTGATCGTCTATAGGCATAAAGCCTTGGACCTCGCCAAGCATACCTTGGCCCGGCTTGATGATGCCATTCAGTCGAGAAAAATCACCATCAATAAGCATCATCGCTGACATGAGTGCAGGAACACTTGCAGCATTTAATGCTTCAATAATCACGGCCTCGTCGTCATTGAAAGAGGGGTAGCGGTTTTTTTTATTCACGATTAAGTCCTGTCAATTAAATAGTACTATTGAGCATGAGTGCCAATAATTCGTCTGCGGAAGGAGGAGCTTTTTCTTGCATTATCGCTTCAATACGTAATTTTAGCATGGGCTTGAATTCGCCTTGCGGAAAAATCCAGAATTGATCCTTACTCATGGCATCAAATGTTTTGCTGGCGACTTGCGCTGGCGTAAAACCATTGGCGCACATACCTGCCACGGCATTATGCATTTGTTGCTCAGCCTCCGAGGCAAGTTGGTTGTGTTCTTCGCTGGGTCGTAGTCGATCAGACTCCCATATCCCTGTGGCTGTATCACCAGGACAAAGACAGGCAGCGCTTATTGGCGCTTGTTCTAATTGAAGCTCCGCATGCAGGGATTCAGTGATGGCGACTACGGCATGCTTGGTTCCTTGATAAGGCGCCATATAGGTGCCACCGCCTAACAGTCCGCCAATTGAGGCAGTATTGATGATTTTTCCAGGGCTTTTTTGCAGTAACATTTTGGGTATAAAACTATGAATACCGTTGACTACTCCCATTACATTCACGTCAAAGTTCCAGCGCCAGTCTTTTATTGAACGCTCCCAGCTTTTACCGTCGATTAATACGCCGGCATTATTGAATAATAAATTAACCTCACCGTGCTTGGTGAAGCAGTGAAGCGCCAGGTCTTCTACTGCATCTTCCTTTCTGACATCAAGCGGATAAATTTCGATTCGTTCTGGGTTGGCTGAACTTTTTTGAGTACTGAGCAGGCCTTTTTGATCGATATCAGCAGCAATAACTAACATTCCCTGGGCTGCACAATGCTGAGCCAGCGCGGCCCCAATTCCGCTGCCAGCGCCAGTGACAACGGCTATTTTTTTGTTCCAATCTGTCATAGTGACCTCGCTATTTATATTATATTCATGTGTTGCCTAAAACTTTATTTAATGCATCCATTCGTATTTTTCGATACTTAGTGGTTGTGTCACAGTCGACAAATTCGTAGCCATGAACAGCACCTTTTGCTTCGACTAAGGTGACTTCAACGCCCGCTGCCTGCAACGCGTTCGCATAATCAATCGCCTCGTCCCTTAATGGATCAAATTCAGTCGGTTCTACATAAGCCGGCGCTAAACCAGTCAAATCATCACGATGAATCGGTGAGGCATAAGCTGGAATATGTTCGTTTCCTTTTTTGAAGTCACTGCCCCGTAAATAAACATCCCACATAACTTTATTATTGTTAGTGGTCCATAACGGGGTATCTTCAAAGGCGGTTGCGCTGTCCGTTTTGGTCTCACAATCACAAACTGGATAAAGTAAGAATTGAGCAAGTAAGTTTATTTTTTCGCTGCGATTTTTATTTTTGTCATGAGTAAGTTGTGCGCAACTGGCCGCGAGGCCGCCACCAGCACTGTCACCTATCACCACTATTTTATTTTTATCAATCGCTAATTGACTGGCATGATCATGGACCCACTCTAATGCTGCTTGCGAATCGTCTAGAGCGGCTGGAAACGGTGCTTTGGTTGAAAGTCGGTAGTCGACCATAAAAACTTTACAGTCGGCTTGTTCGGCATACATTTGTGCATTGTCCAGATGCAGGCCAGCATAGGTAAGAAAAAATGCCCCTCCATGAAAATAGACTAATGCTGGCGCGTTATCGGCCAAGCCTTTTTTACTGATTTCGATAACCTTGAGTTTATGGCCGTCAGTGCTGTCGATTTTATGGGTTTGTACTTTGAGGCTTTTCGACCACTTGTAACGTAATCGTGTTGCTAAAATAAATAAATTAGTCAATTTTAGCTTTAACAGATTGGTGCTGAAAGTCATGTCAGGAAAATCTAAATATGCTGGATCAATCGCATAGGGTTTAGTGTTATTTCGAATATCATTGTTATTGGTCATAGTGATCGTTCTCGTCAGTTATTTATCAGCCATAATAGGGCTATAATTATTTTTTTATCATGAGATGAATGTAATAAACCAGTTTTTTGCATTCAACTTCTTATGGCTTACTTTTTCACTTTAATTGATTGATTTGTTTATTCTCAACAGGTATCACTATGAAATATTGCCCTCAATGCAAAGCCGACATGATTAATCGAGAAATGGACGGTGTTTCCCGTTTAGCTTGCCAGTCGCAAAACTGTGATTATGTGTATTGGCAAAATCCTACACCGGTGGTGGCGGGCATTGTTGAGATTGAGGGTAAAATTGTTATGGCGCATAATGTTGCTTGGCCGAAAGAATATTTTTCAGTGATTACTGGCTTTTTAGAACAGGGTGAAGATCCTGCTGAAGCGATGGTTCGCGAGACTAAAGAAGAGTTAAATCTATCGGTTATCAGCCAAAGTTTGGTTGGCGCTTATGGTTTTGAACAGATGAACCAAGTGATTATTGCTTACCATCTCATCGCCGAAGGCGACATTATTTTAAATGAAGAGCTTGACGCTTATAAATTAATTGAAAAAAAGGACATTGTTCCTTGGGACATGGGCACGGGTTTGGCGCTTAAGGATTTCTTGGCGAACGTATCTTCGTAGCTTGGACACCGTCGCTACTATTCTCTTAGGCGATGACTCGGGCGTTATTTTGATGTGGATATTGCATAATAGTCACTCCCGTTGTTGTTAATAACGCCTATTATAGCAAACCAGCTTATGACTGATTACTGACCCTTTATTGGGCGTGGCTATTAGATGATTCAAAAGGAGCAAAACTCGCTATGCGCATTGCCAGGTTTATTTTTAACCAATTGTTATTGATATCTTTTTTTTCTTTTAGTTGCTTGAGTTATTCGGCTCATGCTCAACGTGCTACTCCCTTAAACGGACTTGCCTCTGCAGAGGCGCCTGCATACTCTGGTGGTGGTTGGTCAACCTTGCATCAAGGGCCTGGCAACCGCGACCAAGCTCGGGGCGCATACCTGCATGATGAGTATCGCACTTGGTCAGCCTTAGAGGGCGTATCGTTATTGATTGCTCCTTCTATTAGCCCCGATAAAAGCCGCTTTTACCAAACCTCAGGTCTTGCTGCAGGCCAAAGTAATCTGCATGCTTTTTCCATAGAGGGTGAGCTACTCTGGCAAGCGGAGCCGTGGTCAGATGCTGAAAATGGCGTTGACCCTTGTGCGGTTCTATCCAATGTCATTGTCGATGCTGAGGGCGATCTTTATCTGGGTGATTGCAATCAAATGTTCGCGTTTCATTCCGATGGTTCTTCAAAGTGGACTGTGCCATTACCGTTAGCGGGGGCGGGTGATTGGCAGCCTGATCCTGAATTGCCCATTAATGCGTTAACGACGCCAGTTTTTACGGTTGAAGGCCACGTGCTAGGCGTGACTAATTTTGGTGATGTTGTCATTTGGGGCCGAGACGATGGTCGCGTATTAAATCAACCGATGCGCTTGCCAGGTTTATTGTCACCGTACTCAGAAGTGGTTAAACAGCCTGATAGCCTATGGGGAGATGGTATGCTTGATCCGCGTATTCGGGAATGGAGTTGGCAGCTGCTGTTTGGCGGTTCGATGCGTTCAATGAATACGCCTGCTGTCAGTCAAAAAACGGGTCGAGTATTTGTAGCAGCCACCTCAACAGAGCCAAGTTTAGGTCGCCTTTACGGCTTAGATTTAATTACCACCGAGCAGGGTATCGTGATCGAAATAGCATTTGCTACAGATTTTGGTATTGGCAGTGGTTCTAGTCCTGCCACCTCAAATGATGATAACTTTGTTTACGTCAGTGATGAAGAGGGGTATTTATACAGTATTGATGCCGCGACAGGCGATATTGTTTGGCGTGCGAAGACAGCCGCCACCGCAGGTTCAGCGGTTGTTGACTTAGAGGGTACCGTCATTGTTTTGCAAGCTTATCCTAATCCCACCATGATGGCTATTCACGGTGATACTGGTAAGGTTAAGTGGTCTTCTAATGCCGATCAATTAGCCAGTGAAACACTGCCATCGGGATTTATATTAGGGGCGCCTCAAGCTAGCGGTAATGGCATTCCAACGGTCACTGAAGATGCAATTGTAGTGCCAGTTGCCTATGGATATAAGTTCTGGGTTGGGCGAACAATTGTTGTGCCAGTTGCTAATTATTTAGTTGCTTTTAATAAAGAGACGGGCGTGGCTTTTAGGAATGTAGTCAGCATGCCAGATGATTCATCGAATACCACACCGGTTATGGCAAACGGCACTATATTAAGTCCGTTAGGTGCTGCGATGTCATCTGGTTTCAAGCCGTTAGCTCCCATTGTGAATTGGTTTTTACCTGATGGTATGCAACAGACAATGCCGGTTGGTGGTCTTCAGGTCGCTATTCCTAAATAATAACCCCTTATGCAGCAATGAATCTTTGCTGGAGATTGAGAATAACTGCCCTATGAGTCGAAATATTCCATACCGCCCCTTACCCATTAAATTTATTAATGGCGTGGGTTCTGTACTTGCTAAAGTGGGGATTCAGCCATCATTAACCGCAGATGATATTTTTCAGCGAGTAGAAAAAGAAACAGGTCTAAAAAGACCATCGCAGGGTTGGGATGCCGGAGGATTAGAGGTTTTACTTCATGCGCTTAACACCGAAGCTAAATTAAATACGGTTGGGCGACTGGGTGCTCGTGGCATGCTAACGAATTTAATAAGCAATTATGTAAAATTAAATGATTGGTTTGAACGTCATCCGAAAGAAGCCGAGCAAAAAATTGATAAGCCTATTTTCATTGTTGGTTTGCCTCGAACGGGAACGTCAGCAATGCACGGTTTAATGGGTGCTGACCCCGGTAATCGATCGCCATTATTTTGGGAAGTGAACTCGCCTTTGCCGCGACCTGAACCCAATAATTACGATGATGATCCTCGCATTGAAGTAATGGCTAAGCAGCTTGAAATGCAGTACAAAATGGCCCCTGGCTTTGATGCTATTCATAAAATGGATGCGACAATGCCGCAAGAGTGTGTCGCTAATATGCATCAGATGATGTACGGCATTACCCTTACCTTAACTTGGTATGTTCCAAGCTATCGTAAGTGGTTAATGCAAGCTGACCCCAAGCCAGCGTTACGTTTTCATAAGCGATTTTTACAAATGATGCAAGCAACAGAGCCGGCCCATCGGCCGATTAACCGTTGGCTATTAAAAACGCCGGGGCACTTAAGTTCGTTACCTGGTATTTTTGAATTATTTCCTGACGCTCAAATTGTGTTTACCCACCGCAATCCTATTGATGTGATTGGCTCTGTTTGTAGTTTTGTTTGGACCTTGTCAGGCATGTTTACTGACAAAGCACATGTGCCGGGCCTAGTTGGTGAAGAACAAGCCACTAGTTGGAATCAATTATTGCAATTAGGTATGCGAGACAGGGCCTTACTTGATGCACATAAAGATCAGTTTCATGATATTTATTTTGATGATATTTGTAAGCATCCATTTGAAACAGTACTGGGTATTTACGATAAGTTTGGTCTTCAGGCGCCTGATAATATGCGTGAATTAATGCAGCAGTATCTTGATGAAAGCCCCAGAGGAAAACACGGCAAGCATGAATATACGCTGGCTGATTACGAATTAACCGAGGCCGGTGAGCGGGTAAGATTTTCAGAATACACAACCAAGTTTGGGCTTTAAGATAAGCCACTTTATTAACTGATTCGATTGAGGTTAGAGACAAATGAAAGCAGCTGTATTGTTTGAGCAAGGTAAACCCATCGAAGTGGTTGATGATGTTGATATTATTGAACCGAGGGCTGGCGAGATAAGAGTAAACGTTGCTTATTGTAGTTTATGTCACTCCGATTATAGCGTTATATCGGGTGCGATGGGCCCTTTAGCGGGACCGATCATCGTAGGTCATGAAGCTGCCGGTGTCATTGAGTCGATAGGGCCTGGAGTTCGTCATTTGGCAGTTGGTGATCATGTGGTGTTAACTCCTGTTCCACCATGTGGAACCTGCTACTACTGCCAGCGTTCTGATCACTCATTGTGTACTAATGGTCAGAGTATCATGACTAATCGTCTACACGATGGTGTCACCGGTTTGTCGCGGCAGGGTAAAGAAATTTTAAAAGGCGTTGGCGTTGCATCGTTAGCTGAACAGGTGGTCTGTCCAAGCACTGGTGCAATTAAAATAGCGCAGGATATTCCATTAGATATTGCTTGCGTGGTTGGCTGTGCAATGCAAACAGGTGTTGGTGCAGTATTAAATACCGCTGATGTAGAGGCGGGCGCAACGACCTTGATTTTGGGGTTAGGAGGCATTGGTTTAGCGACTGTTCAGGGTGCTAAATTAGCTTCGGCAAGTAAAATCATTGTGTCAGATCCCTTGCCTGAGCGTCGTGAGTTAGCAATGCGTTTAGGCGCTACGCATACTATTGACCCAAATGCAGAGGACGTAGTTGCTGTTTGTATGACACTAACCGACAACATAGGCGTTGACTATTCATTTGAAACAGCAGGTCTGGCAGTATTAATTGAACAGGGTATTCAGGCCAGTCGAGCAGGGGGGATGACCGTATGTGTCGGTGCGCCACCGATCGAGCAAGGTGTGACAATAGATAACGTGGTGATTTTCACTTCAATGGAAAAGAAACTCTGTGGCTGTTTGTTGGGCTCATGTAATTCTACGTTTGATATTCCGCGAATGATGTCAGCTTACCAAAATGAACAACTGGATTTAGCATCGATGGTGGGTAGAACACGCCCGTTAGAAGAAATTAACGAAGCTTTTGATGACCTTCACCATGGTCGTGAAATTCGTACTGTAATGAAAGTTGGCGCATAGATAATTAGCTAAGGAAAAATTATTTTGATCAATATAGATCAGCAAGCATTTAGTGGTTGGCGAGTGTGTATCGTTTTGGCGTTTGTCGTGTCATTAAGCATGGCATTAGTGAATACCTTTGGGGTCGTCTACTCAACCGTTGCAGACGATTTCGGCCTCGATTTAGCCGTGGTTGGCATGGGCATATCAATTTTCATGTTAATGGTGGGACTTACCGCACCCATTCTTGGGAAGCTCACTGACAAAGGCCCCATAAAACCGGTGATGCTTTTGGGCGTAGTATTAATGGTCCTTGGCATCGCTATTATGACGCGTGTAAATTCGGGTGCTCTGCTTGCGCTTGGGATGCTCATTACGTCGCTAGGCGTTGTTATTCACGGAATGGTCCCGTGTAATGGTATTGTGACTAATTGGTTTATTGAGCGCCGGGCCACGGCCTTATCAATATTGGCAGTCGGTTTAGCCATAGGTGGATTGTGGTTGCCGCCAGCAACTGCATGGTTAATGGCGAATGGCTCGGTAGACAACGATTGGCGTTTTGCTTTACAGACATTGTCCTACGTCGTAGGTGGCATCGCTTTTGTTGCGATTGCTTTTGGCGTTACCCGAACTCCCGAGGATGTGGGTCAGTTTCCGGATGGTTTAAAAGTCAATGCTAGTGCGGCAGATGCCGATTGCAGTGAAGAAGATGACGCTGATTTTAAGCTGGCTCTTGGTAGTCGAGATCTTTGGTTTACTGCTACCGCGTTTGGTATGATGAGCATGGTTTCATTGGCTAATGGTACTTATATAGTGCCATTTTTAGAATCAACGGGTGTTGGTAAGATTCAAGCGGCTTATGCTATATCGGCTATTTCTTTTGCCAGCATCATTGGCAGTATCAGTGCCGGACTAATTGCTGATCGAATCGGTCCTAAGCGAGTGTTAATAGCGTCGCAGTTGATTATCATACTCGGGTTCATGGTTTACCTGAGTCACCCGGGTTATCTTGTAAGTCTTGCTGCTGCTGCGTCAGTTGGCCTAGGCGTAGGTGCATTTATGCCGATGCAACCGAATTCTGCAGGCTCTCGCTTTGGTCGAGCTATTGCTGGCCGTGTCATCGGTATTTACGGTTTGATGGGTTTGCCTTTTTCACTCACAGTTATTCCTTTGGCCGGTTTGCTCAGTAGCAAAGCGGGTTCGTTTGACGTAATCTACCAAGTGGGTATAGTCATTTTAATGGTTGCTATTGCGATGTTATCAGTGACAACCTTTGAACCTGAAAAAAGCGATTTATAAGCCGAGTATTGCCGTCGGATAGTTCTTTTATCCTTCATTACAAGCGAGGCTTGATCTTTAGTCGCTTATCGCTTATCGCTTATCGCGGACATGTGACGATAATATAATAAATAATAGGGCGTACATCACTATGGAAAAGAATAATGAATTAACAATTCAGAAACTAAATAACGTTGGGGTTGAGGTGTCTGGCCTTGATATTAATCAACCCATTAGTGAGGAAATAAAATCTCAACTTCATGCAATTTGGTTAGAGCACGGCATTGTAGTTTTTCGTGATCAGCCTGACATTACGCCCGAAAGTTTGATTGATTTTAGCCGTATTTTTGGGCCGCTTGAGATGCATCCGCTTAAAGCCACTACTTCATCAGAGTACCCAGAATTATTTATATTGGAAAACGGTGGTGAGACAGACAAATTCAATACTGCTTATTATGACGGTGAAGCCATCGTTAATCGGCTGATCTGGCACATGGATTTACACTACACCGGCAAACCCAATCGAGGTGCTATTTTGTCGGCAGTGCATGTGGCCGAAGAAGACGGTTTGACGGGGTTTGGCGACTTAGCAAAAGCTTATAGCGCCTTGCCTGAGCAACTGAAAAATAAAATCGCTGATTTAGATGTGGCTTATACGTTTGAAATGCAGCGAATAAAATGGCGGTTTGCCGATAATAGCGGTTATGAGCCAGGCCCATTTAGTCCTAAAAGCCCTTCAGACGTAGGCTTCCCAGATTTTCCTGACGCGATTTATCCCATGGTGGTTACCCATCCAGAGACAGGCGATAAAATTTTAGAAATTGTTGAGCAATTTTTAGATCGAGTAATAGAGCCTGAAAAAGTCGGCATGACACAAGCTGAATCTGACCAACTGCTTCATGAGTTGATTGAACATATTCGAAGGCCAGAGTTTCATTATTGGCATGATTGGCGTATCGGCGATATGGTTTTATGGGATAATTGGCGAGCGATGCATTGCACAACCGGTACTCGAGCAGGAATAAAGCGGTTAATTAATAGAACCACAATAGAGGGCGGTTATACATTAGGTCGACAATTAGCAGCAAACGCATAGATTAATTATTAATAGGTATGAACTATGGTCTTTAAAAAATTAGCCGGCTGTTCCCTCATTTTTTTCAGCCTTTATTCTCACGGGCAGGCAGTAAGCTCTGCTTATAGCCAATCTGACAAAATACTTGATGTTGTTACATCACAAACCCAATTACTTTGGGGTGACACACACGTCCATACAGTATTGTCTGGTGACTCTGCTTTATTTGGTAATAAACTAGTTGGGCCAGATGAGGCCTATCGTTTTGCCAAAGGTGAAGTAGTGCAGGCGAGTTTAGGTAAGCCGGCACAGTTAGAAACGCCGTTAGACTTTCTATTGGTCTCAGATCATGCTGAAACTATGAGTGCTATCTGGCAATTGCGTCATCCGACGGCTGAACAACAACAAGAGCAACGATTACAGTTGGCGTTAAATATCGTAGAGCGTGGTCTAGATGCTATTCCAGCTAATGTCAGTCAAATAGAGACTGTAAATGTAGCATTATCAAGCGCAGCGATGTTTTTACTTGATGGATCTACAGCATCAAATCGTGCAGCTAATAGTGCTTGGCAAGAAATTATTGCCAGTGCAGAGCGACATAATCAACCCGGTGAATTCACCGCCCTTATTGGCTATGAATGGAGCTCGACACCTAATGGCGATAATCTTCACCGTGTTGTCATGTATCGTGATGGTGCTGAAAAGGTCTCGCAAACGCATCCAGTGAGTGTGATAGCGGCAATGATGGATCCGACCGCCTACCACCCAGAAAAATTATGGAATGGTTTGCAAGACTATGAAGATAAAACGGGCGGGCAAGTGCTAGCTATTCCGCATAACAGTAATTTGAGCTCAGGATTAATGTTTGATGTAGAAACATCAACGGGTCCTATGAGTAAAGCTTATGCTTCGACTCGAAAACGCTGGGAACCGGTAGTTGAGATCACACAAATTAAAGGTGACAGTGAATCGCACCCATTTCTTTCACCCGGCGATGAGTTTGCTGATTACGACAATTGGGACAAAGGAAATATTTTTAATAACCGACTCTACACCAATGAAATGTTAGCTGGCAGTTATGTGCGAGAAGGATTGAAGCGTGGCTTAGCTATTAAGGCTGACGTTGGTGTTAATCCTTATCAATTTGGTGTCATTGGTAGCACTGATTCTCATACAGGGCTAGCGACCGCTGATCATAAGAATTTCTGGGGAAAGTCGCCGGTAGTTGGTCCAACAGCTGAACGAATATCAGCTGACTGGTCGACTGAGGGCGAAGGCGGCGCCTTAGTGACTGTTAAAAATAGTGAATCAGCAGCCTCGGGTTATGCGGCTGTATGGGCTGCCGAAAACACTCGTGCGGCAATATTTGATGCATTTAAGCGTCGTGAAGTTTATGCCTCAACAGGGCCGCGAATAGCCGTTAGATTTTTTGGTGGTTTTGGTTACACCGATGATGACCTCTACGATGCTGATTTTGCTGCTGCGGGATATCGCGGCGGCGTACCTATGGGCGGAGAGTTAACCGCTTCTATGGACGCTCCCGTTTTTATGCTAAGCGCATTAAAAGATCCTAAAGGTGCAAATTTAGACCGTATTCAAGTCATTAAGGGCTGGCAATCCGTTGATGGACAATTACATGAACGTATTTATGATGTCGCTGTATCTGATAATCGTCGTATCAAGCGTAACGGTCGCGTTAGGCGTTTGGTAGGCAATACAGTCAACGTAAAAACTGCTGACTTTAAAAACAGTATTGGTGAAGTGGCATTGGCAACGCGCTGGACAGACCCAGATTTTAATCCCCAGCAAGCGGCTTTTTATTATGCGCGAGTATTAGAAATTCCAACGCCCCGATGGACTACCTATGATGCAGTTAATTTTAACCAGTCGTTACCAAATGGAGTATCAGCCACTACGCAAGAGAGAGCTTACACCTCTGCGATTTGGTATCAACCGTAGTTAACTTTTAGGCCATATATATGAGTGCTAAGCAGCATAAAACTTTTTGTCGTATTTGCGAGGCGCAATGTGGCCTAGTTGTGACAAGCGAACATGATCGGATTATTGACATTAAACCGAACAAGGATCATGTAACAAGTGAGGGTTATGCGTGTATTAAAGGTTTAAAGATGGGTGATTTTTTACACAGCCCTGATCGCTTAACTCAACCATTAAAAAAAGTTGCTAACGGTTTTGAGCCGATTAGTTGGCCGCAGGCCATAGCTGAGATTGGTCAGCGTTTAAAGTCGATTCATAGTCATCATGGTGGTGAATCCATTGCTGCTTATATGGGCAACCCGATTGGCTTTAATCTTTGGCCAACGACCGTAATGACCTTCTTCTTAAAAGCGTTTGATGCCGATAAGTTATTCACACCGGGTACGCAAGACTGCGCCAATAAATTCTCTGGTGGGGAGCGTTTATTTGGCAGTGCTAATGATCAGGTTTTTCCTGATATAGAACACAGTCAGTGCTTAATTGCTGTAGGAAGTAATCCGCTAATCTCAAAAATGAGTTTTATTTCCGTGCCTAATCCGATGGAAAAAATAGCTGCAATTGAACAGCGTGGCGGTAAAGTTTATTGGCTGAATCCTCGACTGACTGAATCTGCTAAACGCTTAGGTGAGCATGTTGCGATAAGGCCAGACACTGATGTTTTCTTCATGTTGGGCTTCTTGCATGAAGTGATTGATCGCGGTGCAGTTAAATTTCAGCGTGTTGCCGACTTTATGCAAGGCTATGATGCCCTAGCAGATGTGGCCAAACCATGGACGCCAGAGCGGGTTGCTGAAGTGACTCGTGTATCTGCCGAGCAGTTGAGGGAAATGGTTGACTGTTACTTAGCTGCTGATGGCGCGGCTATATATTCTTCGACTGGTGTAAATCAAAGTCGTCATGGATTGATGGTCTATTGGTTACAAGAAGCGATCAATGCGATCACAGGTAACCTTGATAAACGTGGTGGAGTTTTAGCTGGGCGAGGTGTTTTTCCCAAGTTTGATGCGCCGTCTGAATTACCTCGGTCCCGAATTAATAATATTCCTTACGTTAACAGTACAATACCAGCTGGCATTATGGCTGACGAAATTTTGGCACCTGGCAAGGGTAAGGTGCGTGCTATGTTTAATATGTCGGGCAATCCACTACTGACTTGTGGTGGCAGTGATCGTTTAGCCAATGCTTTTTCTGATCTTGAGCTGTTTGTATGCATCGATATTTTTCGCAATGAAACTGCTGAATTCGCCGACTATATTTTGCCAGGCTTACATTCGCTGGAACGTGCAGATGTTCCTTTTTACTTTTTTACTATGATGGGTTTGATGCCTAATCGAAGCTTTGATTACACCGACGAGGTAATAAAGCCGCCTGCTCAAGCAAGAGATGAAGGTCTTATTTTTAGGCAAATTTGTCGTGCAGCAGGCCGACCATTGTCTGCATCTAAGCCGTTTCAATGGCTAAGCAATACTGCAGAATTATTGGCTAAGATTCCATTCATTGGAAGTTTGACAAGTTTAGATAAGCTGTTTTTAGCCGGCATGATTCGTTCGGCTAAGTTAGGAGGCATTAAAGAAATGCGTAAATTCCCTAACGGTAAAAAATTATCGCCCAATAAGCCGGGTGATTACTTAGGTCAGCGAGTAAATACACCTTCATCAAAAGTAGAGTTGGCTCCAGCCGATTTAGTGGCTAGAGTCGAGACTTTAGTGCAGATCTACAATGACGAAATACGCGATAAAGATGCGCTCAAATTAATTCAAAAGCGTGAGCGATTTAGCCATAATAGTTGGGCGCACAATGTTGATGCATTTGTGGCAGGTGATCGTCACACCAATTATTTATACATACATTCTAGCGATGCAATGCGTCATGGCTTAGTTGAAGGCGCGATGGCAAAAGTCAGTAAAAATGGCAATAGCATAAAGTTACCAGTAAAAATTGATGATGATATGAAGCTAGGTTCTATTGCTGTGCCCCATGGCTGGGGACACCAGCAAGCCAATGGTTTATCAATAGCACAGCAAACCCTAGGTGTTAACGTGAATATTATTATTCCTGATGGCCCAGATTCAATAGAGCCACTTTCAGGCATGACGCATATGAATGGTGTCATTGTTGATGTTTGTGCCGTATAAAATCACGAGATAGAGAGATTAATAATGGAAAAGTTCGTTTATATGATTGGCTCCAGTGAGCAAGTATTACTGGTCGATTTAAGTCAACAGTTACGTTCATCTGCGATAACTCAACTACGCGAATTAGGTGCATTTAATATCACTATTAATATTGCCGATATGAATAAGCAGTTTAAAGCTGACGCGGCTGGTCGGTTAATTGGTGATTGGCAAAAGGTGCAAGCAGTGGTCTCTTTTTGGCACAATTGTCTCGATAGTCGAGATCCCATTGAAGCTTATTTGGCGAGCCTCGCAGGCCAAATAACCGGTTATTTGGTTACTGAGTCTGTGTTGCAAACTTTCGATCCTGTCTGGGAGGGAGGCGCACGACGGCCAGGCGTCACTCAGTTTGGTGCAAATGGCAAGCCTGATGATGTGAGTGATGAAGATTTTTATCATAATTGGCAGGTTGATCATTCGGCGTTGTCCTTTGATTTGCATCCTCTTCGATGGTCTTATGTTCGCGATGCTGTGGCTAGACCTTTGACTAAGAACGCACCGCCATACCGTGCGATTGTAGCCGAGCATTTTCATGAGTTAGAAGACTTTATTGATGACAGTCGTTATTTTGGTTCTGCTGAAGTGGTTCAAGCAATGATTGCTGAGATTCCCGGTTTTTGTGACGTCAACAATATGTTTTCCGTGCCAATGAGCGAATATTTCTTTAAATAATCCCGCAGGATTGCAATGTTAACGACGGACAAACAATTAACGCCTAGTCGCTTTTGGCAAGCCATGATTCCCAGACTTGCTAACCCTAAAGGTTTGGCTGTCGATCGGTGGCTAATGCGCTGGTTTAACGTGTCATTTATGGGAAAAATGTTTACCAGGGCGGGAGGTTATGCAGATCGTCCTCATTTAATTTTAAAAACTATTCACTGGCGCAGTGGCAAAATAAAATCGGTAGTTTTGCCTTACGTAAAAGATGATGATCAATATTTGGTAGTAGGTTCACACGGTGGCAGAGCAAGCGACGCTGTTTGGTGTTTAAATATTAGAGTGCATAATAGCGCATGGGTTTGCGTCAATCGAAAGTGGTTGTTTGTTAAGGCAACCATTTTAAGTAATGACCAACGGACGCGAGGATTTGCGCTTGTTAACGCCGATGGGGGATATAGTCACTACACAAAAATGACTAAGGGTATCCGACAGTTGCCGGTCATTGCGCTCAATCCCTCACTTGCCCGACAAAGACCTCAGGAAGATGTTGTTTAAATTTTTTAGCCGCAGCAATATTATTTTGTTAACATGGCCCAATGAACTTAGACCTATTCCCCGTAGACCCGCATTCAACCCTGCCGCAGATTATTGCCTTGCAAGATGCAGAACTTCACTACTACCCCAATTTTTTCCCTAAACAACTGGCTGATGACTATCTTCATCACTTTGAGCAGCAGCTGCCTTGGCGTCAAGAAAAAATCACCATGTTTGGTAAGCATATGTTTGTGCCGCGATTATCTGCATGGTATGCCGATAATCAATTGCCTTATACGTACTCTGGCATCACTCACCACGGGCTAGCATGGACGAAAGAATTAATGCTGATTAGGCGTCAGTTAGAGTTGGCAGCAGGCGCCGAGTTTAACAGTGTATTAGCGAACTTGTACCGTGACGGTCGTGACAGTAATGGCTGGCATGCAGATGATGAACCGGAGCTGGGAGCCAAGCCTGTTATAGCCTCGGTGAGCTTAGGTGAGCCAAGAGTCTTTCAGTTAAAACACCGCACTAATAAACAGCTCAAGTACAAGCTACTGCTACCACACGGTAGCGTATTGATTATGCAAGGCGAAACGCAAGCAAACTGGCTGCACCAAATTGCTAAAAGTCGGCGTAAATTATCTGAACGAATTAATTTAACTTTTCGCTGGGTTGATCCGTTGTTGGCTAGGCAGAGCGTTAAGCGTTAATTGTTGTGTCTAAGCCGTGTAAAATACCGTAAATCCCACTGTAAAAAGTGGTTATGCCGTCTGCTTACGAAGCATTTTTCGTTGTGTTCAATCAGCAGGCAGCTACTACTTTTTCTGTGCGTTTAATTGCTGACCATTGACCCCAATACTGTCATTTCCCATCAAAAATAAATAACTGTTCATGATGGCCTCGGGTGCTGGATTGTTGTGAGGCGTTTCACCGGGGAACGCTTGTTTTCGCATGTTGGTTTGTGTTGCGCCAGGATTGAGTGAGTTAACTCTAATGTTGCATGTGTCTGAAAGTTCGTCAGCCCATGTCTGCATTAAGCCTTCAATGGCAAATTTTGATACAGCATATGCCCCCCAGTAAGCGCGGCTTTTGCGACCAACACTTGATGAGGTAAAAACAATAGATGCATTTTCTGTTGATTCTAATGCCGGAATGAGCGCTTGGGTGAGGTTAAAGCAGCTAGTCAAGTTAACTTTAATGACTTGGTCAAATGTTTCCGCATCGTACTGCGAGAGTGGTTTCATTTCACCGAGAATGCCAGCATTGTTTAGTAATCCATGAAGGCCGCCTAAATTGTCAATAATCTCGCGATTTAGTGCTTCAAATTCTGCATTATTTGCGGTGTGTAGATCCAGTTCAACCATCACGGGTTGGGGATGGCCAGCCGCCTCAATCTCATCGTAAACGGCGGCCAGCTTGTCAACAGTCTTACCCAGTAGAATCACGGTTGCACCGTGCTGTGCAAAACGCAATGCGGCAGCTCGACCAATGCCATCACCGGCACCAGTTATAACAATATTTCGGCCAGCAAGTAGGGTATTGTTGGCGTTATAATTGTGAATATCGGTTAAATCTTGCATGAAAATACGGCTTCCACAATGGTTTGTATATCGCTGGGTTGAGTAACAATATAATCGGCCTGCCAGTTATCGATGCAGTCATTGGGCTCAATGTAGCCAAAGCTGGCAGCAATTGTTTTCATTCCTGCTTGTCGGCCTGCCTGAATATCACGGTGGTGATCTCCAACGTAAATAATATCACTAGTATGGCATTTAAGCATCTCAGCGGCTAACAAAAGGCCCTCGGGGTCTGGCTTGCTTTTGCTGACGTGATCTGGGCAGATTAGTACGCTACAATCTTGCGCCAACGTCAGCTTTTCGAGCAATGTTTGGCTATAAAGTAACGGTTTGTTAGTGACGATGCCCCAGCTAATGTGGGCATTCTTAAGAGCGTTTAATAACTTTTCATACCCTTCAAACAATATCGATCGTGAACCGATGCAAGTCAAATAATAATCTAATAATTGTTGTCTGGCAGTTTCAAAATCAGGATTTTTTGGCGTGATATCAAGCGCTAGTTGCGTTAGTGCAGCAGAACCGTTAGAAACTTGAACGGTAATCGTTTGGTCGGATAATTCTTTTAAACCGTGATCGCGCCTTAATTGATTAACAGCAATAATAAAATCGGGAGCGGTGTCAACCAAGGTGCCATCTAGGTCAAATAGTACAGCATTAGTCATGGTCATCTTCTTCTTTTATTAAGGGCTATTATTCTGACGGCTTAATGGTATGAAGCAAATAATTAACGTCTAAATTACGTGCTTTTAGCTTGTAGCGTTGCGTTAAAGGGTTGTAGGTCATGCCGGTTGAGTTTTTTAAGATAAGACCACTTGCCCTGATCCATTGATGGAGTTCGGAAGGTTTAATTAGTTTTTCATAATCGTGCGTGCCTTTTGGCAATAATCTCAGCACATGCTCAGCGCCCAAGATGGCAAAAAAATAACTTTTTGGATTGCGGTTTATAGTGGCAAAGTAAATATGTCCCCCAGGTTTGCACAGAGAAGCACAGGCTTCAACGATGGCAGCTGGATCGGGAACATGTTCGAGCATTTCTAAACAGGTAACAACGTCATATTGTCCAGGTCTTTCAAGTGCGATCTCTTCAGCGGTAATTTTTTTATATTCAATGTCGAGCTTGTTTTCGAGTGCATGAAGCTCGGCAACCCCTAATGGTGCTTCGCCCATATCAATGCCTGTCACTTGTGCGCCACGTTGCGTCAAAGCTTCTGATAAAATACCACCACCACAGCCAATATCGATTACTTTTTTTTCAGCTACCGGCGATAGTCGATCGATAAAGTTTGCTCTTAAGGGATTGATCGCATGCAATGGCTTAAACTCACTGCTGGTATCCCACCAGCGATGAGCAAGCGCTTCAAACTTTGCGATTTCATCACGGTCAACATTTGATTGGGTGCTAGCAGTCTGTGCCTTTTTCTGCTCCATTTTTTTAATACCTTTTAAGATGTTATTTTGTGTTGCCACCACCGACTTTTGTCTAAAATACTGCTCTGGTCGATGCCTATTAATTTTCCATCACTGACTTTGCAGTGTCCTGCGACCCAGACATGGCTTACGGCTGATCCCGCACCACCATAAACCAATTGGCGAGTGACTGAGTTTAGGGGTTGAAAGCAAGGTGACTGGGTATCGATGGCAATGATATCTGCTTGTTTGCCAACGGTGAGGCTGCCGATGTCGTCGTCTAAGCCAAGGGCTTCTGCGCCCCCCAGTGTTGCCATTCTAAGTCCAGCGGAACAGTTGAGTGTTGGTTGGCTTTGATCCCCTTGAGCGCTGAGTATGACTGCCAGTTTAAGGCTGGCAAACAGGTCAAGATTATTGCCGCAAGCCGCGCTATCGGTTCCTAGCCCTACTTTGACGCCTTTTTGAAGCAGTGATGAACTGGAGCATAAGTTGACGCTAAGGTTCATGCTTGCGGCAGGGCATTGAATGACGCTGGCGCCAGAGTTTATCAATTGCAGCTCATCCTGAGTATTGAGATGGCCGACTTGAATGGCCTGAGTGCGAGACGATAAGACCCCGAGCTGCATTAGGCGCTCAATTGGTTGAAGGCCATATTGCTTGACTGAGTCGGTTATTTCTTCGTCACTAGAATGCAGATAAATATGAATCGGTCGGTCAATTTCTTCGGCTAAGATTGCGATGCGATCGAAGCTTTTATCGCTAACATTGACGGCTGAATGGGGGCCGAACCCCGTGGTGATCAAGGCGCTATGGCGGTACTCATCGGATATTTCGAGACCTTTGCTAAAGTATTCACCACTATTTTGAGCCCAATGTGATGCATGCTCACTGATTGGGAAATGAATTTGAGCTCGCATTCCTAGTGTTTCTGCAACGCTGGCACTGGCATCGGGGTAGAGGTAGCTATCACTGAAGCAGGTGGTCCCACTGAGAAGCATTTCAATAATGCCTAATGCCACGCTGTCACGAGCGAATGCTGCGGACAGCCATTGGTGCTCAAGAGGCCAAATGCTGTGTTTAAGCCACTGCGCTAATGGCTGAGGATCTGTTAAGCCTTTGAAGAGCGTCATAGCGGTGAGATTGTGAGCGTTAACCAAGCCGGGCATCAAAATATGTTCATGAAGTTCCGTATGGGCCGCTTTTGGGTATGTGACAAGCAGTTCCGTTTTAGGGCCAATATCGATAATGCGACGGTCTTCGATGGCGATGGCGTGATCTTCGAGAAGTCTAAGTTGACTCGATAATGGGCTTTCCTCGTCGATGGGCAGAATCCATCGAGCGCTGATAATGTGTGGATTAATTGATTTCATGCATTTAGGCGTTCGTAAATAGACCGATTGATTAGTTAATTATACGTGATTGTGCTCGCTTTGGGTGACCGTGAGCGTGTTTGTGTTAATTATGCCTTGCGGGCATTTAAAAACGTCAGGATCGCAAGTAAAAGGCGTAAAAAATAGGCGTATTTTATTGATCAAAAAACTGCACGGTAAAGGTTATTGAAATCAATTAATGATAGCTGACAAAGTACCATCGAAAGTCGGCTTATTTAATGGCCAGAAATGCCATTGCAAGCAGCTCATGTGGTATGATTGTAGACTTATTAGAGGCTACTTGTTGGGCATTTCTGGAGTTTTAATGTGGTGCGCGGCGGAGTGGTTTATTGGTTGTTATTTTTTCTCGATCGCTAGCAAGGGGATACGTCGTTTATGGGTGAGATAGCCAAAGAAATTCTACCCGTTAATATCGAAGAAGAGCTCAAGAAATCTTATCTCGATTACGCCATGAGCGTCATCGTTGGGCGCGCTTTGCCCGATGTGCGCGATGGCTTAAAGCCGGTTCATCGGCGTGTATTGCACGCAATGAATGAACTCAACAATGACTGGAATAAAGGCTATAAAAAATCTGCTCGCGTGGTCGGTGATGTGATCGGTAAATATCACCCTCACGGTGATTCTGCGGTTTACGATACGATTGTTAGAATGGCCCAGCCTTTTTCTTTGCGTTATATGTTAGTCGACGGGCAGGGAAATTTTGGCTCGATCGATGGCGACTCGCCAGCGGCGATGCGTTACACCGAAATTCGCATGTCAAAGATAGCGCATGAGTTATTAGCAGATCTTGATAAAGATACCGTCGATTACGTGCCGAACTATGACGGGACTGAAACAATTCCTGAGGTCATGCCAACTCGCGTACCAAATTTATTGGTAAATGGTTCTTCGGGTATTGCTGTGGGTATGGCGACCAATATACCGCCGCATAATATTGTTGAGGTGGTCAGTGCAACCCTGGCTTTAATTGACAATCCTGACCTCGATGTCGACGGTCTAATGGAGCACTTACCCGGTCCAGACTTTCCTACGGCAGGCATTATCAATGGCCGCGCAGGTATTGTACAAGCTTACCGTACAGGCCGAGGTCGAATTTATGTTCGCGCTCGTAGCGAAGTCGAGATCGATGAAAAGACGAAGCGTGAAACTATCATTATTTCTGAATTGCCTTATCAGGTTAACAAAGCGCGTTTAATTGAGAAAATCGCTGAGTTAGTTAAAGACAAAAAAATTGAAGGTATTTCTGAGTTGCGCGATGAGTCTGACAAGGACGGTATGCGGGTCGTTATAGAGTTGCGTCGGGGTGAATTAGGTGAGGTGGTTATAAATAACTTGTATGCTCAAACCTCGCTGGAAAGCGTGTTTGGCATTAACATTGTCGCTTTAGTTGATGGTCAGCCAAAAGTACTAAACCTTAAAGACACACTTGAATGTTTTATCAAGCACCGTCGTGAAGTTGTTACGCGTCGGACGGTTTATTTATTGAAAAAAGCAAGGGAAAGGGGCCATATACTTGAGGGTTGGGCTATTGCACTGACTAATATTGATCCAGTTATTGCCTTGATAAAAGCCTCTCCCAGTCCCGCTGAGGCAAAAGAAAAATTAATAGCTAAGGCGTGGCCACCCGGAGCGGTCATGGATATGTTGGACCGCGCTGGTGCGGGCGCAAGCAGGCCAGAAGAGTTAGCTGCTGAATTTGGTTTAGTTAATGGTGCCTATCACCTATCACCGGTGCAGGCGCAGGCTATTTTAGAGTTGCGACTTCATCGCTTGACCGGTATGGAGCATGAAAAGTTATTAGAAGAATACCGCGAACGTTTAGAGCAGATTTCAGGTTATTTAGAGATCTTAGGCGATCCAGATAAATTGTTGTCAGTTATTCGTAATGAGTTAACTGAATTAGTTCAGAATTTTGGTGATGAGCGTCGGACTGAAATCACCGCTAGTAAGCGAGATCTAACGATTGAAGATTTAATTTCAGAAGAAGATCGGGTGGTAACTATTTCACACGGTGGTTATGCGAAATCACAGCCCTTAGACGACTATCAAGCTCAGCGTCGCGGTGGTATGGGTAAGTCTGCGACTTCGGTTAAAGATGAAGATTTTGTCGAGCACTTGTTGATCGCCAATACGCACAACACTCTTTTATTGTTTTCAAATGTGGGTAAGGTTTATTGGCTTAAGGTTTTCCAAATTCCTGTTGCTGGAAGAAATTCTCGTGGTCGGCCAGTAATAAATCTCCTGCCGCTCGATGAGGGTGAGCGCATCACCTCAATTTTACCCGTGGCTGAGTACACAGAGGGTCATTACATTTTCATGGCGACTGCCTATGGCACGGTAAAGAAAACGGCCTTGACTGACTTTGCGCGACAAAGAAGTGTCGGTCTTCGCGCTTTAGAGTTGGATGAAGGTGACGTGCTCATTGGCACTGCGATTACTGATGGTCATTCAGACGTTGTGTTAATCAGTAGCGCGGGAAAAGCTGCGCGATTTGAAGAGTCAGCAGTCAGGGCAATGGGTCGAACGGCAAGAGGCGTTCGAGGCATTCGGTTAGATGAAGGTCAGAGACTCATTAGTTTAATGATCCCTAAGTCTGAAGGTCGCGTACTAACAGTAAGTGAGAATGGTTACGGTAAGCGTACATCAATGGCAGATTTCCCAGTCAAGGGGCGAGGTAATCGAGGTGTTATTGGTATGCAAACTTCTGATCGAAACGGTCAGTTGGTGGGCGCTATCCAAGTGGTGCCTGGTGATCAGATGATGCTGATCAGTGATCAGGGTACTTTGGTGCGCTGTCGTACAGACGAGATATCTGAGTTAGGAAGAAATACTCAGGGTGTTAGGGTTATCCGCCTTAAACAAGGTGAGTTATTAGTGAACGTTGCACGTATCGAAGAGCCAGAAGATGATCTCGATGATGAAGGCAATGTGATTAATGCTAATGGTGCTAATGGTGCTGTAGATCCTAGCGATACTCACAACAAGACTGATGACAGTCAAACCGATTAATGCAAAGATCTTACAAGTTTTTGTCTGTTTTAACGCTCGAAGTGGAGAGAAGTAGTCAATGAATCGTCTTTATAATTTTTGTGCAGGCCCGGCTGCATTACCCGAGGCTGTCTTATTCAAGGCACAAAATGAATTGCTCGACTGGCAGCAACGAGGTTTATCAGTAATGGAAATGAGCCACCGCAGTGCTGAATTTGTCAGCATAGCCGAGACTGCGGAAGCTGATTTGCGAGAGTTAATGGGGATTTCAGAAGATTATGCCGTATTGTTCTTACAAGGCGGTGCCACCCAGCAATTTTCTGCCGTGCCCTTGAATTTATTGAATGGCAAATCACGAGCCAACTATGTCAATACTGGCCAGTGGTCAAAAAAGGCCATTCAAGAGGCGGGTCGATACTGCGATGTCAACGTCGTTGCAAGTAGCGAGAACGACCACTTTTCCTCGATTCCGGCTTTTAATAGCTGGGAAGTCGACGAAGAGGCAGCTTATTTGCATTACACGCCTAATGAAACAATAGGTGGCGTTGAATTTTTTTGGACGCCAGAAGTATCAATGCCTCTTGTCGCTGATATGTCTTCAACAATACTATCAAGGCCTATTGAGGTTGATAAGTTTGGTGTGATTTATGCGGGAGCACAAAAAAATATTGGTCCATCTGGCCTAACGATAGTGATAGTACGGAAAGATTTGTTGGGTCATGCTGAGTCTATGACGCCAGCTATGCTCAACTATCAGGTCCATGCCGATGCAGGGTCAATGTCAAATACACCGCCTGCTTACGGCTGGTATATGGCCGGATTAGTCTTTCAGTGGATCAAACAAGCTGGTGGTTTAACAGCGATCGCTGAAATGAACCAGCGTAAGGCTAATAAGCTGTATCATTTTATTGATACAAACGATTTTTATGCAAACCCAGTAGAATTAGCGAGTCGGTCATCAATGAACGTGCCTTTTACGTTGGCTGACGACGCGCTCGATAAGGCATTTTTAACGCAGTCAGAAGCGGCTGGCTTGCTTAATTTAAAAGGCCACCGATCGGTTGGTGGGATGCGAGCCTCAATTTATAATGCTGTTTCTGAAGATGCAGTTGATGCTTTATTGGCGTTTATGGCCGATTTTGCTCAACGAAATGGATAGTTTGGTTTTATTTTAATGAGCGATAGCTTTGCGTGTTGATGCCATGACTGAAGAAAAAAAAGACAGTTTAGAAAATCTGCGAGCCGAGATTGATCAAATCGATCAACAGCTTCAACTATTATTAAATCAACGGGCTGACTGTGCTCAGCGAGTCGCTACCGTCAAAATGCGCGATTTAGATCCTAAGCAAAGCAATGCAGGTTTATTTTATCGTCCCGAGCGTGAAGCGCAAGTCCTCAGAAAAG
Source organism: Cellvibrionales bacterium UBA1963 (assembly GCA_002336035.1). Classification (GTDB taxonomy): domain Bacteria; phylum Pseudomonadota; class Gammaproteobacteria; order Pseudomonadales; family UBA7434; genus UBA7434. The sequence continues at coordinate 21,708 of DDED01000177.1, read as the reverse complement.
TCATAGAACGAAATGAAGGTCCTTTAGACGGCAAAGACGTCGCGCGTATTTTTAGAGAAGTCATGTCAGCTTGTTTGGCACTAGAAAAGCCAATGGACGTTGCTTATCTAGGACCTGCAGGTACTTTTACGCAAGCTGCTGCACTGAAGCATTTTGGTCACGCAGTGCTGACGCATCCTGTTGCAAACATTTCAGCCGTGTTTGACTCGGTAGAAAAAAAAGTCTGCGATTATGGTGTGGTACCGGTTGAGAATTCAACCGAGGGTATGGTTACCCATACATTAGATAACTTTATTAATTCACCCCTTAAGATTTGCGGTGAATTGGTGCTGCCGATCATCTTGCATTTACTGATTAAGCCGACAGCTGATCCTGCTAAAATCACCAGGATTTGTGCGCATCAACAGGCAATAGCCCAATCGCGGCAGTGGCTTCAGCAAAACTACCCTGAGATGGAGTTAACGTCTGTAAGCTCTAATGGCGAAGCCGCAAAAATGGCCGCCGCTGATGAAAGCATTGCGGCCATTGCTGGTGAGCTTGCGGCCGAGCATTATGACCTTGTTCACATGGCTTCAAATATTCAAGATTACGCTGACAATACAACTCGTTTTTTGGTGGTTGCGCCGGATGAGGTTCCTGCTAGCGGCGATGATAAGACGTCTTTGGTTGTGTCAACACGCAATATTCCAGGTGCACTGTTCAATCTCTTAGCTCCGTTAGAGCAGGAAGGCATTAGCCTGACTCGCATAGAGACGCGACCGTCGCGTACTGAAAATTGGGCCTATGTTTTCTTTATGGAATTTCATGGTCATCATAACAATGAAGCTGTGAAACGAGTCATTGAGTCTATTTCGAAGCAGTCTTCTTTTGTCAAGGTGCTGGGCTCTTACCCAGCGGCCGTCATTTAGCTGCGGTGCTGCGCTATGTTTTTCTTCTGCTACAGTTTAAATCATTATGAAACCTTCATTTATTGACTTAGCGCGCCCTCAGGTGCGGTCTATGCAGCCTTATCAAGCAGGCAAGCCTGTTGAGCAAGCGCAGCGAGAGTTGGGCATTGACCAATTTATAAAATTGGCCAGTAATGAGAATCCTCGAGGCCCTTCCGCTGCAGTTTTGGCTGCGATAAGTAAAGCCGGGCAAGACATAAATCGCTATCCTGACGCGAATGGTTTTTATCTGAAGCGCTCGCTCGCGGAGTTACATGATGTTGATCCTCAATGCATTACCTTGGGCTGTGGTTCTAACGATATTCTTGAACTTATTGCGAGTGCTTACCTCGACCAACATTGCTCGGCAATTTTTTCTCAGTATGCTTTCTTAGTGTACGGTCTTGCCATTGCTCGGACCGGCGCTCGCGCTATTGAAGTACCGGCCTTAGATTATGCTCATGATCTGTCTGCGATGACTTCAGCTGTTTGTGATGACACGCGAGTTATTTACTTGGCTAACCCAAATAATCCTACCGGTACCTGTGCCTCAAAAGACGAACTACTGGCCTTGCTCGAGGCTGTGCCGTCGTCGGTTCTGGTGGTATTAGATGAGGCTTATTGTGAGTATATCGAAGATCCTGATTACCCTAACGGCATTGTCTTACAAAAAAAATATCCGAACTTAGTTGTGACGCGAACGTTTTCAAAAGCATTTGGCTTAGGCGGTTTACGTGTCGGTTATTCAGTGTCTGATCCAGCGATCGCTGATGCTCTTAATCGAGTTCGCCAACCGTTTAATGTCAGTTCCGTTTCTTTGATGGCAGCACAAGCTGCATTAGACGATCTGGCCTACTTAGAGGCTTCGGTGGCATTAAATAATCTTGGTATGCAGCAGTTCACAAGGGGTTTTATAGATTTAGGCGTTCAGTATATCCATTCAACGGCCAATTTTGTCACTATTAAAGCGCCTTATAATGCGGCCTTACTCAATAAAGACTTACTGTGTAAGGGTGTCATTGTTCGCCCCTTGGCCAATTATCGGATGGCTGATTATTTACGAGTAAGTATTGGTTTAGAAGATGAAAATACTTTCTTTTTAAGTGCATTAGCTGAGCTGTTAGACACTAACTAAGAGGTCTAAAAAACGATGATTATCTTTGAACGATTAGTGATTTTAGGCGTAGGCTTAATGGGTGGGTCATTAGCGCTGGCGGCTAAGCAAGCAGGCGCTGTGAAAACAGTAGTCGGCTGGAGTCGCACCGATGCAACTTTGCAAGCGGCTTTAGCCAGCGGTGTTATTGACGAGGCGCAAAGTGATTTATCTTTAGCGTTAGCTGCTGCAGATTGTGTCGTAGTGGCAACGCCGACTATTTTGGCTGAGTCCGTTATGCAGCAAGCACTGGAGCAAGTGCCTGCCACAACCGCAGTCACTGATGTTGCTAGCGTTAAAGGTAATATCGCTAAAAGTTTAACCCAGGCGTTTGGTTCGATACCGACTAATGCTATTTTAGGTCATCCAATTGCTGGCTCAGAACGCAGCGGTGTGGCTGCGGCACAAGCTGATCTTTATCAACATCATCGGGTGATTCTAATCAATCAAACAAGCAACGGCCAAGCCACGGACGCAAGATTATTGTCGAAGGTTGGCCAGCTTTGGCAAGCAGTAGGTGCTCATGTGTCTGAAATGTCGATTGCAGATCATGATCGCATTTTGGCATTGACCAGCCATTTACCGCATTTTCTCGCGTACGCCATTGTGGCGCAATTAACCGCCGAGGACGAGTCACTTGATGTATTTAATTTTGCAGCTGGTGGGTTGCGTGATTTCACTCGCATTGCCAGCTCTGAGCCTAGAATGTGGCGTGAAATTTTATTAGCTAACAAGTCAGAATTGAATCATGCCCTCGATGGTTTTGAGCGGCATGTGTCCCATTTGCGCAGTCTGCTGGCGGCTGATGATGGCCAGGGTTTGGAGGACATCTTTACTGACGTTAGACGTTCACGCAACGATTTTGTTGCTTCCTTGGCGGCAAGAATTGATCAGGATAAGCTATAAGCGTAATTGTCGTTGTCAGCTAATTTAATTATTAAGGGAAATGCTAGGGTGAAGTTCATTACAGGTTCAGGTTTGTTAGATCAACGTCCCGTTGTCGGTGATATTCGGGTGCCAGGAGATAAATCTATCTCCCATCGTTCGATTATGTTTGGTTCGCTGGCAAAGGGCGAGACCAATATTAAAGGCTTTTTAGAAGGCGAAGATGCGTTAGCTACCTTGGCCGCATTCAGGGCAATGGGCGTTATTATTGAAGGCCCTGAGGACGGTCGTGTTGTCGTCCATGGTGTTGGAATGAACGGCCTAAAAGAGCCAAAGGATTCGCTTTACTTGGGTAATTCTGGAACGTCTATGCGATTATTGGTGGGTTTGTTAGCCGGTCAAAATTTTTCTGTTACTTTAACAGGTGACAATTCTTTATCTTCACGACCCATGGGGCGCGTGGTAGAGCCCTTGCGTTTAATGGGCGCCAATATAGAAATGACCAGTAATGGCCGACCTCCGATAACCATTAACGGCGGTGCGTCCTTGCAAGGCATTGATTACCTTTTGCCTATGGCCAGTGCACAGGTTAAATCTTGTGTCTTGTTAGCGGGTATGTACGCGGAGGGACAAACGTCAACGACCGAACCTGCGCCTACGCGCGATCATACTGAGCGAATGTTAGCGGGCATGGGTTATCATTTAACGCGCAATGGCGCCTGCTCCTGTCTCAGTGGGGGCGGCGAGTTAACAGCCAGCACTATTGATATTCCCGCCGACATTTCCTCAGCAGCATTCTTTATGGTAGCGGCATCGATTGTGCCACATTCTGATCTTACCCTTAGGCATGTTGGCGTAAATCCAACACGCACCGGAGTCATTCAAATCCTTGAATTGATGGGTGCGAACCTTAGCCTTAGCAATGAAAAAATAGTGGGTGGTGAGCCAGTTGCCGACATCCGCGTTCAATATGCGCCTTTAACAGGCATCGATATCCCAGAAGCATTAGTTCCTTTAGCAATTGATGAGTTCCCCGTTTTATTTATTGCCGCTGCCTGCGCGAAAGGAACGACCGTATTAACCGGTGCCGAGGAATTGCGAGTGAAAGAAAGTGACCGTATCCAAGCAATGGTAGACGGATTAGTTGCCTTGGGGATTCAAGCAAAAGGCACTCCCGATGGCGCTATCATAGAAGGCGGCTGCTTAGGCTCAGGTTATGAAAAGGTAGAGATCCAAAGCCAGGATGATCACCGTATCGCAATGGCATTTGCTGTGGCTAGTTTACAATCAGCGGCTAAGATTGTGATCCATGAATGCGATAATGTAGCAACTTCGTTTCCAAATTTTGCTGCTCTAGCTTGCTCGGTGGGCTTTCAATTAAAAGAAGATTAATGCATCCGTTGAGACGTTTATGAAGACATTAGTGCCTATTATTACGGTTGATGGCCCTGGCGGTGCGGGAAAGGGGGCAGTGTGCAAACAAATCGCTGAAACATTGTCTTGGCATTTACTCGATAGTGGCATGTTGTATCGATTATTGGCTTTGTCGGCAATCAATCACAGCGTTGCCCTAGATAATGAGGCCGCGTTGCAGGTTATGGGTAACGCCTTGGATGTTCATTTTACCTCTATTGCTGGTCAAGACGGGATCCGAGCATTCCTTGAAGGGACTGATGTGACGGCTGAACTTCGTACAGAAGATGTGGGGATGGCGGCCTCGAAAGTAGCGGCTATGGCACCAGCAAGATCAGCTCTATTGGCACGGCAGCGAGCGTTTGCTGAATTTCCTGGTTTGATTGCCGATGGGCGAGATATGGGAACGGTGGTGTTTGAGCAAGCACCTTTAAAAATTTATTTGACGGCTACCGTGACAGAAAGAGCAAATCGCCGCCATAAACAGTTGCTCGATAACGGCCAAAGTGGTAATCTCGCGCGCCTTACTGAGGCAATAGCGGCCAGAGATCGCGCGGATATGCGCAGAGCCGTATCACCGCTGCGTCCTGCAGACGACGCTTTAATCGTCGATAGCACTGATCTAAGCATTGATCAGGTCTGTGGAATGATTATCAGTGAGGCAAGAGCGCGGTCGCTTATTTAGGTTAAGTGGCTGATATAAATGAATTTAAAAATCTATATTGAAATATATCAATATAGTCTGCGTTTGGGCATTGTTGCCTTAATGTTGAGTTCGATCCGAGCGTTAATTCAACGGTATTTTTGCCAGCACACCGTTAATTAACATTTTTTGATTGCTCTATGCGCGCTGGTTGCATAGACCGGACAGATAACCGTATTTTTGGTGTTATTTCGCCAAACTGAATGCGTTACTGGCCGTCTTACCTAAGGTTTATTCACTATGAGCGAAAGCTTTGCAGATTTATTCGAAGAAAGTTTAAAAACAATTGAAATGCACCCGGGTGCCATTATTACGGGTGTTGTTCTTGACATCGATAACGATTGGGTCACTGTCCATGCGGGCTTAAAGTCCGAAGGTGTCATTCCACGTAACCAATTCTTTGATGAAAACGGTGAGATTACCGTTGCAATAGGCGACATGGTGCAAGTCGCTTTAGAGGCCGTCGAAGACGGTTTTGGCGAGACGAAACTTTCACGTGAAAAAGCCAAGCGCGCCGAAGCCTGGAAAGTGCTTGAGCAAGCGTTTGAAGCAGAAGAAATAATTACAGGTGTCATCAACGGCAAGGTCAAAGGTGGTTTCACTGTTGATGTAAAAACCATTCGCGCTTTCTTACCGGGTTCACTGGTTGATGTTCGGCCGATTCGAGACACCAGTCACCTTGAGGGCAAGCCACTAGAATTTAAAGTGATTAAGCTTGATGAAAAGCGAAACAATGTTGTGGTGTCTCGCCGAGCTGTGATGGAGCAAGCCAACAGCGTTGAACGTGATCAATTACTCGAAAATCTTGAAGAAGGTCAACGCGTACCTGGCGTAGTTAAAAACCTTACTGACTACGGCGCCTTTGTTGATTTAGGCGGCATCGATGGCCTACTTCACATAACTGACATGGCTTGGAAGCGCATTAAGCATCCCAGTGAAATTGTCAATGTCGGTGATGAGATAGAAGTTAAAGTATTGAAGTTTGATCGCGAGAAAAATCGCGTATCGTTAGGATTAAAACAATTAGGCGAAGATCCATGGGGTGATATTAAGGGACGTTACCCTCAAAACACTATTGTTAAAGGGGTCATTACCAACCTGACTGATTATGGTTGTTTTGCTGAACTCGAAACGGGTGTTGAAGGCTTAGTGCACGTATCTGAAATGGATTGGACCAATAAAAATGTCCACCCCTCGAAGATCGTCAATTTAGGTGATGAAGTTGAGGTGATGATTCTTGATATTGATGAAGATCGTCGCAGAATTTCTCTGGGGATAAAACAGTGTCAACAAAATCCTTGGGATGCCTTCGGTTCGGATCATGCGAAAGGTGACAAAATCTCCGGAACGATTAAATCGATCACTGATTTTGGTATCTTCATTGGTTTAACGGGTAATATTGATGGTTTGGTTCATTTGTCAGACATCTCATGGACAGAAGCTGGCGAAGAAGCTGTTCGTATTTACAATAAAGGTGACGAGATTGAAACTGTCATATTAGCGATTGACTCTGAACGAGAGCGAATTTCATTGGGAGTTAAGCAGTTAGAGGAAGATCCGTTCTCAGATTTCGTTGCTGAAAACGACAAAGGAAAGATCGTTAAAGGCACGGTTAAATCGATAGATGCAAAAGCTGCAGTGATTGATTTAGGCAATGATATAGAGGGCATTTTGAAAGCGTCTGAAATTTCTCGCGATAAGGTTGAAGATTTAAAAACGGTATTAAAAGAAGGGGAAGAACTTGAATTGAAAGTCTTGAATGTCGATCGTAAAAATCGCATGTTAAGCCTTTCATTAAAAGCGAAAGACGTCGATGACGAGCAAGAAGCTATGCGTCAACACCGTGATGCTGAACCTGCTCCAGCGGCAGCTGCGACCACCATCGGTGATCTCATCAAAGCCAAAATGGACGATAAATAAACGGCCAATAGCCTTTTAGCTGTTTACATTACCGCCAAAAAGCCATGCTTTTTGGCGGTAATCCATTCTTTTCTCTAGAATTTCTCTAAAATTATTTTTATATTTCTCTTTTATATCAACATCTTAGGTTCGTAATGAAGCATTTTGCCCTTGATTTTATGTGCATAGAGCTGGAACGGATTCTATCCTTGACTATACTAATACCTTGATACAGTAGGGTTTTCCTATTGGCTAATTTTTTATTCAGGGCGCTATCATGACTAAGTCAGAATTAATTGAAAGGATCGCTACTCGTCAAGCGCAGCTCTCAACAAAAGATGTCGAGCTGGCCATTAAATGCGTTATTGATCAAATGGTAAACGGCTTAGCGGCCGGCAATCGTATCGAGATTCGAGGCTTTGGCAGTTTTAGTTTGCATTATCGGGCAGCACGCACTGGGCGAAACCCTAAAACGGGCGAGCAAGTTCAGCTATCAGGCAAGCATGTCCCGCACTTCAAACCAGGTAAAGAGATGCGAGACAGGGTGAATGACAGCCTTCACAGTTTCGAATCGACTTATTTCAGTGCTTAAATGTACGCTGGCTTTTGAGACGGTTACCTCACAAAAAGCTGGTCGACACCAGCGTTTCATTTTTTTTAGCATCAGTCATATAATTTTCTTTCAACAGGGTATAATGCCGCTTGAATCAACTTTATCATTGACGTGCTTATGCGGATCTTCAAAACTCTATTAGTCATTATTCTTGTTAGCATCATTGTTTTACTGTGCGCTGCCTTTATCACTCGTAATCCTACCGTAGTGGGGGTCGACCTTTTATTTAAGCAATTACCCCCGATGGCTATTTCGCATAGCTTCATTGGTTTTTTCATCAGTGGTGGTTTACTCGGTTTGCTGGTTTCTAGTTGGCTCTTATTCAAAGAGCGACGCGCTCGCTTAAACGCAGAAAAACGTTTGCGCACCACCTCACAACTTATTACTGGCGAAACACGTTAAGTCATGCAGGACTTTTCTTTTGTCATTATCATCACGTTAGCGATTGCGATTGGTTTTTATTTGGGTCGCCGATCATTGAGAAAAAAGCAGTCATCTGAGTTTAACCCACAGGCCAGTAAAAGCTATTTTCAAGGCCTAAACTTTTTATTAAATGAGCAGCCTGATAAAGCGGTTGATGCTTTTGTTGACTCGTTAGACGTGAATAAAAACACCTTAGAGACTCACTTGGCGCTAGGGAAGTTAATGCGAAAACAAGGTCAAGTTGACCGTGCGATTCGTATTCATCAAAACTTACTGGCGCGACCGTTATTGGACAATACACAACAGCATCATATACACCTCGAGTTGGGTCGAGATTTTATGGCGGCCGGCTTGCTTGACAGGGCCGAAATGTTGCTTAAAGAGGTGATTTCTGAGTCAGCTGAATTGCGCAGTACTGCCCAGCGATTTTTAATTGAAATTTACCAAGATGAAGGTGAGTGGCAACAGGCTATTGTTATTGGCGAGGCGCTGCTAGGTAGCCGATTTTTTAAATCTACCGATAATAAACGGCTGTCAATGATAAAAATGATTGCTCATTTTCACTGTGAATTAGCAGAAGAAGATAGGCTTAAAGGCGATCATTTAGGTTATAAGAAAAAATTAGAGCAGGCATTAACCATCGATAAAAGTTCATTACGTGCCTCTTTATTGCTGAGTCGTCTCTATAATCAAGCAGGGACCTATAAGTCAGCATTGAAAGTGCTTAACAAAGCCATTATCGATAATCCAGATTTTATTACTGAGCTATTACCCGATTTACTCAATACCTACGAAGGGGTTTATCAAGACAAAGGTTTCGAACGTTTTTTGCATGAGATTGACAATAAATTAGCCGATAAAATGCAGGTGCAGGGCTTACTCTTTGCCGTCGATCAGCAACTGGCGCGCGCTGATCAGTATTCGCAATCATTCGCTGTTGCTTCTGATATGCTGGTGAAGTATTTGCATTATCACCCGTCACTGATTGGTTTAAATAAATTAATTAATTTACGGTTGCCGAGTTTAAACGGTGAAGTGGCTAATGAGGTCCGTAATCTTCATGATGTATTAAAAGATTTACTCGAAAAGCGCTTAAATTATCGATGCGGTCATTGTGGTTTTTCTGGTCGTCAACTGCATTGGCGGTGTCCTGGCTGTAAAAAATGGGACCAAATGTCGAGTTTAAAAAACGGTGAGTTTGATTGAATCTATACCGTTACCATTGAGTTTCAACATTAATGGTAACGGTCTGATTGCCTGCCAGCATGATAGCGTCTTTGACTGGACGTCAAGTGAAAAAAGAGAAAAACGATTATGACAAAAAAGGATGATCAACTGAGCCCAATTATCGTCGCATTTGATTGTGCTGATATGGCCAGTGCTACTCTATTAGCTGAACAATTATCACCGACATTGTGCCGAGCCAAAGTGGGTAAAGAATTGTTTACAGCGTGTGGTATGCCTATTGTTGACATGTTACATGGCAAGGGTTATGAGGTTTTTCTTGATCTTAAATTTCACGATATTCCAACTACCGTGGCTAAGGCAATTACTGTTATCGCGGCGAAGGGCATTTGGATGACGAATGTTCATGCAGTTGGTGGACAACGGATGATGACCGCCGCCAAAGCGGCAATTAATGAATTGGATGCCTCAACGCAATTGATTGCAGTTACCGTGCTAACCAGTATGAATGATCAAGATTTAGTGTTGACCGGTGTGCAGCGACCACTGACTGAACAGGTAATGGCATTAGCGCTTTCTGCGAAGGAGTCAGGACTCGACGGGGTTGTTTGTTCAGCGCAGGAGGCTAGTCAACTGAGCCATAATTGCGGCAAGGAATTCACGTTAGTCACGCCAGGCATTCGACCGATTTCAATGGCGGGTGATGATCAGCGTCGAACGCTTACTGCGCGTCAAGCCATAGACCAAGGCAGTCATTACCTCGTAATTGGTAGGCCGATCACTCAATCTTTAGATCCATTAGTAGCCTTGAGGGCATTGATTGACGAGCTACAATAGGTTCGATCGGCGGCATTTAAAGCGGGCTAATATCCCACCGGCGCCCATAAATAACCACCCACTGTTTGGTAAAGGAATAATGACAGCTTCAAATGTTTGCTGCTGATTAATGGCATTTGGGCTAGCGGTAGCTATCTGCCAGTAAAAATCACGGTCATGTAACCCGATGCCTTGCCGTTGAATGCTGTTATCTGGGTCGGATGTTCCCGTCTCGACGATGCCAACATCTGTGCTTTGCAATCCAGCTGCTAGGCCATTAACAGCAATCAAGCTCCCCTCATAACTAATAAACTCAATGACATTGTGATGGCTGTCGACCAGTGCGATTGCATCAGCCGGTCCATTTTGAATTGAAGGTACAGTAAAGCTTAACGTACCATAGCCGTTATATTGGTTGACGATGACACCGGCGAGATTTTTTTTGAAGTAATTTTCCCCATTGCTACCATTATAAAATATAAGCTGCCAATCATGTAACCTTGTTCCTGCTGGCCCCGCAATTTCGATCCGCTCATTCACATCTGCGCCAATATTATCGTAATGAAATTCATTAATAAATACGGTGCTTGCCCAGCAGCCTATCGTCATCATAGGCATAATTAAAAGGCTTAGAAAAAATGGTGCTATAGCGATTCTAATGCATTTTAATATTTCACATTTATTTACGGTTGCTTGCATTTTTTTATGCTCAACTGTTGCTGTTGTTAGTTGATGAATAATGGAATAAGAAGTTTGCATTCAAAAGCAAGCGTTAGCTAGGCTGTCTATTTTGGTGCGCTGCATAGTTAATACGTTAGCCTTATTAGAATTCAATGATCTTTCCCGTATTTTTAAAACAATAACTTTAAATTTGAAAAAATTTTTCTACTTCGATTTTTTAACACAGAGGATTTACTGATGATGAATTTTTCATTTAGATTAATTATTTTACTTTTCTTATGCTCTTTTTTAGGGTCAGTCAGTGTCAGTGCCGAAGATAATACCGTTGTGATGGACGCAACGGTATTGCGAATTGATATAAATAAAGCCAGTTCTGTTCAACTGGCTAATCATTTATTGGGCATAGGAATGATAAAAGCCGCAGCAATTGTTGAGCATCGCTCTAAGCACGGTGATTTTCATTCAATTGATGAGCTCACTACAGTGCAAGGGGTAGGCGCTGCATTGGTCGAAAAAAATCGCGATAAGATTCGTTTTAATTAATGCGGAATTGAAGAGGCATGCACGGCAGAGCATTAATAGCGGCATTATTTTTTTATTTCTCCCCCGGCAGTAAATTTTTGCTATGTTGTTAACGCGCTCTTATCACCGTGTATGCGCATTGGGTAACACCGGTCATGAACGCTATGATGCAGAGATTATTCGGTTGTCGCAATGATTACTCTTTGAACACTTTTGAATTCTACGTATTCTTAACGCTTCGATGGTTTCCCTAGCGTTGAATCCCTGCTATCGTTATTTATAGATTTTAATATGGTTACATAAAGCAGGGTGTTTAATGGCAGTTTATGATGTTTTCAATGGCGATGCTGACGGCATTTGTGCTTTGTTACAGCTTCGCAGTGCAAAGCCCATCGATTCCGTGTTGGTGACGGGTGTAAAACGCGACATTCAGTTGCTTGCTCAACTAGAGCTAGGTGCTGAAGATCATGTCAATGTGCTTGATGTTTCGATGGCTAAAAATAAAAAAGACCTCCTTCGTATTCTGGCGGCTGGCGCCAGTATTTTTTACTGTGATCATCATGCCGCGGGTGACATTCCTGAGCATCCCCGTTTACAAACTTTAGTCAATCCTGCTGCTGATGTTTGTACCAGTTTGCTAATCAATGGCTATCTTGAAGGGCGATACAGCCATTGGGCGATAGTCGGTGCTTTTGGTGATAACCTCAAGAGCAGCGCTTTAGCCTTAGCTAAAACGATGTCCTTAACTGAGGCACAAATCAACTTATTAGAAAATTTTGGTATCTACATTAACTACAACGGCTACGGCGCTAGCTTAGACGATCTTCATTTTGAGCCAGCAACCTTATTTTCATTGTTATCGAATTACAGTAATCCATTAGACTTTATTGACCAGGATGCGATCCATTTTCAGAAATTAGAAATGGGCTACCAGCAAGATATGCAACAGGCACAACAATCCGAAGTGCTTCGTAGTACCTCAATTTCGGCTGCGTTTCTTTTGCCCAATGAGAAGTGGGCGCGCCGTGTGAGTGGCGTCTATGGTAACGATCTTGCTAATCTATCTCCCGATCGCGCCCATGCAGTGTTAACATCACGTCCCGATGGCACGTACTTAGTGAGCGTTAGAGCGCCGTTAAACAATAAACAGCACGCTGACACATTATGCACAGAGTTTCCGACTGGGGGTGGAAGACGCGCCGCCGCCGGCATTAACGCACTTCCCGCGGATCAGTTAGGTGCATTTTTGGATCGCTTAGATAAAATTTATGGCTAAATTTTGACAATTCATGTAAGAAGGCCACACACACTGTTAGGATCGGAGCGTTAACTTGGAATTTACAGCTTATATAGCCATTACGGTGGTAGTGGTTTGTTTTCTTGCGCTAATCTTTACCCGATATGCCCCCGATATAATATTAATGGGCGGTGTGACGACCTTATTAGTGTGTGGCGTGCTTAATCCACAAGAAGCGCTAGCGGGTTTTTCTAACGAAGGCATGATTACGGTTGCACTGCTGTTTGTTGTCGCTCAGGGGTTGTCTCAAACCGGCGGGGCGGCTTGGTTAGCTGGCAGTTTACTGGGTCGGCCTTCTCATATTGGTCTGGCGCAATTACGGCTAATGCTGCCGGTAGCAGCCCTTAGTTCAGTCGTTAATAACACGCCGGTTGTTGCGATGATGATTCCTGCCGTACTTGACTGGGCAAAGCGGCATAAGTTTTCAGTTTCACAGTTAATGATGCCGCTGAGTTACGCCGCTATTATTGGCGGATCTTGTACTTTAATTGGCACCAGTACTAACCTGGTGGTTGATGGCATGCTTCGAGAGTATTATCAAACAATCGACAGTCAACAGCTTTATGAATTAGGGATATTTGATCTGGCATGGGTGGGCGTTCCCTGTGTTTTGGTTGTTCTGGTCTATGTTTACTTTCTCAGTCCAATTCTGCTGCCAAAAGGTAATCAACAGGAAAAAAAGCAATTCGGTGATACACGTCAGTACACCGTTGAAATGTTGGTTGAGCTGGACAGTCCATTGATAGGAAAAACCGTGGAGCAAGCTGGACTACGAAGCCTACCGGGTGTTTTCTTAATTGAAATTCAGCGCAGCGGCCATTTGATTACTGCCGTGGGACCCGCACAGCGATTGTATGAGGACGACCGTTTAATTTTCGCAGGCAATGTTGAGTCTGTGGTCGATCTTCAAAAAATGCGCGGTTTACGTCCAGCTGACGATCAGATTTTTAAACTTGATACTGAGCGGTCTCAGCGCCACTTGGTTGAGGTGGTGATTTCAAACAGCTTTCCACAAATTGGTAAAACAGTAAAAGAAGGTCGTTTTCGTTCAACTTACGGCGCAGCAATTATTGCTGTTGCGCGTGAGGGGCAAAGAATAAAAGGCAGAATTGGCGATATTACTATAAAGCCTGGCGATACACTCTTAATAGAAGCTGGTCGTTCTTTTGAGCGCCAACAACGTTACGTTAGAGATTTTCTTTTAGTTAGAAAGATCGATGATTATAACCCCGTATCACACGAACGAATGGGCGTTGCGTTAAGTATTTTCATTGCAATGGTGTTGGTCGCAGCAAGCGGTATTTTATCAATGTTAGAGGCGGCTATGTTGGCCGCAGGCGCCATGGTTTTCTTTCGTTGCACGCGAGCGGAGGAAGCAAGAAGAAGCATCGACTGGTCTGTATTAGTCGTAATTGGAGCTTCGATAGCGTTGGGGCAAGCATTGGATAAATCGGGCGCTGCGACTGCGATTGCCGATATTTTTATTGACCTTGTCGGGAATTCACCCCAGTTAGCCTTAGTGGTGCTTTTTATTGTTACTGCGGGTTTTTCTGCAATGATCTCTAACGTTGCCGCAGCAGTAATGATGTTTCCCTTTGCGGTAGCGATTAGCAACCAATTAGAAGTAAGTCTCATTCCGATGGCTATTACCCTCATGATTGCTGCATCGGCTAGCTTTTCTACCCCCATAGGCTACCAGACAAATCTTATGGTCTATGGACCAGGTGAATACCGCTTTACCGACTTTCTTAAGATGGGTCTGCCATTAACCGTTTTGGTGGGCTTCACCACGGTGACCTTAATTCCTCTGTTTTGGCCTTTCTAGACAAAGCGCTCAATAGCCTAGTGTATTAAAAACCTTCCTGAAACACAGCAAGCCATGTTGCTTATGCACGGGTCTGGGTGTTTGTGATCGGCTCAGAAAAAAAATAGTGTATTAAAATCCACCGGCCAGGCGATTCTGAGGCGGCAGCATCGGAAGAAATAGTCTTATAAATTCATATATATTATGTACTTAAGATATAAAATATGTTTTGGGCAATATTTTGAAGAGATTCGAATATCAATAAGTGACGGTGAGTGACAGAAGTGTGGCTTTAAAATAATGGTCTTCCCGCTACCGTTTTTTATGGGATCAACCACTGTGAATTTAGCGCCCATCCTTTCTCTCTTTTAGGGGCTAATTTAGCTCGTAAAAAAGCCACCTAATCATGACTGATAATCATTTACGGTAAATTTCGAACAAAAAATTGTTCTTTATTCGATAAATGCTTGTAAATGTTGCTTATTTTCCTGGATATAAGCTTTGAGCAAGTCGTTAATATCGAGGTGTTTTGTGTAGATTTTAGAGAAAAAATGTTATTAAATAGGCCGTGTACACGAAAGTACTTTATGCGACTGCTATCAGTCGGTGTTTTTTGTACTTTATTCTCGTTACGGAGTCAGATTTTTATATGTAAACCATTGTTTTTTTTCAGGGAAATAAATTTAGTTGCCAAACAGCCCAATTTGAATACACACCCAGTGAAGTACTAATTAAATACCTTTCTTGCTTGTAAAATGTATTTATCTCCATTGAAAAGCCCAATTGCTTGTGCTTTTTGACCTGATATTTTCGGGGAGATTGTCCTCGGTGAAAGATTTTAATTAAGTCGTGAATTGCAATGCAGTGGGTAGTGCCTTGATTCCGTGACATTAAAAGTTTTAATTTAGTTTATTGCACTTGAAAATGCATTAAAAGATAAGTTTTGGATAGGAATTTCGATATGACTAACACCAGTAATAAGCCACGTGGTTTGTACCGTGCCGAATTTGAGCATGATAGCTGTGGTATAGGCTTTGTCACTAATCTTAAGGGCAAAAAATCCCATGATATTATCGACAATGCATTAACCATGTTGACCTGTATGGAGCATCGTGGCGGCACAGGCTTTGATGTGAAAAGTGGTGATGGTGCTGGTATTTTGATTCAGATTCCTCATGATTTTCTCGTGACTGAAGCGCAGGCTTTGAATTTCGTCTTACCTGCAGTGGGTGACTATGGGGTTGGGATGATTTTCTTCCCAACCGATTCAGTGCAGGCAGAGAAATGCCGCATTATTTTGAATGATGCAATGCTAGAGCTAGGGCTTAACAAGCTAGGTTATCGGCCGGTACCAGGTGATAATTCAATGCTGGGTACTGCTGCAGTCAATACTGAGCCACAAATAGAACAATTGTTCATCGAAAAACCTGCTGGATTAACCCAGCCAGAATTCGAGCGTAAACTTTTTATACTCCGTAAATATACTGTTCACACAATTAATAACACGATTGCACAAGAGCCCGATGAATTTTATGTCGCCTCTATGTCAACCACAGTGGTTGTTTACAAGGGGCAATTCACCACTGCGCAAGTCAGAGAATATTATTTAGATCTACAGGATAAACGTGTCATTTCTGGTTTAGCCATGTTTCATTCGCGATTTTCTACTAACACTTTTCCCGCTTGGCGGCGCGCACAGCCTTTTCGATATTTATCTCATAATGGTGAGATAAATACTGTTAAAGGAAATATCAATTGGATGGAAGCGCGCGAGGCGGTCTTTAAGTCGGTTAATTTTACTGATGCCGAATTGAAAATGCTCAACCCGATCTGTAATCGCGATAATTCTGACTCGGCAAATTTAGACATGGCTATTGAGCTTTTAGTTTTAAGCGGCCGACCACTTGCTCAAGTAATGATGATGGTCGTGCCTGAAGCTTGGCAGACCCAAGATGATATGGACCCTGTAAAGCGTTCTTTTTACGAATACTATGCATGCGTTATGGAGCCCTGGGATGGCCCTGCCTCAATCTCATTTACTGATGGAAAAATGATAGGCGCTACTTTAGACCGTAACGGCTTGCGTCCCTCTCGTTATTTATTAACGGATGACGGCACTTTAATTATGGGTTCGGAGACGGGTGCTCTCTGTGTCGATCAATCAACCGTGGTTGAAAAAGGGCGGTTGCAGCCGGGTAAGATTTTTATAGCTGATCTAGAAAAGGGTCGGATCATCAGCGACGATGAAGTCAAGCACGGTATTTGCTCTTCTCAACCATATGGCGAATGGTTAAGCGATAATAAAGTGTTGTTGAGCGATGTAGACGTTCCAGAAAATGCTATTTCTCAGTTGCCGATAGTAAACCTTCGACGCAGCCAAAAGGCGTTTGGTTATAGCAATGAAGATCTCAATGTCATTTTGAAGCAAATGGTCGGTACCGGTAAAGAGCCTCTCGGCGCAATGGGTACCGATACTCCGTTAGCGATACTCTCTAATCGGCCGCAACAATTATCACATTATTTTAAGCAGTTGTTTGCTCAAGTTACCAATCCACCGATTGATCCGATTAGAGAAGAGCTTGTCATGTCCTTAAGAGGTTATGTGGGTAATTCGCATAATTTATTAGAAGAGAAGCCTGAACATTGCCACAAGCTAGAAATCGAACAGCCAGTATTGACCAACGAAGACTTGAGAAAAATAAAGCATATTAATCAAGGCGAGTTGCAGTCTAAAACAATTGACATCACTTTTCCTGCAAGTGGTGATCAAGGTGAAATGAAAGCAGCCCTCGATCATGTATGCGAGCTTGCTAAACAAGCGGTTGTTGAAGGCCATTCACTGTTAATATTAAGTGATCGGGCGGTGAGCGCCGAGCAGGCGGCAATCCCTTCATTACTTGCTACCGCAGCGGTGCATCACTACTTGATTCGCCAAGGTCTGCGGGCCAAGGCAGATATTATCCTTGAAGTTGCCGATATCCGTGAAACACATCACTTTGCAACGGTTTTAGGTTATGGGGCGGCTGCAGTTAATCCTTATTTAGCGTTAGAGACTTTATTTGAGTTACGTGATGAGGGTGTTGTCGACGAAAAATTAAGCAATGGTCAATTAACCGCTAAGTACGTTAAAGCAGTTAATAGCGGCCTGTTAAAAATATTTTCTAAAATGGGTGTGTCGACATTACAGTCTTATCAAGGCGCGCAAATTTTTGAAGCATTGGGTATTAATAGTGAAGTTATAGGCGCTTATTTCACGGGTACGATTAGCCGCATAGAAGGTATTAGCTTAGATCAAATAGCTGAAGAGACACTATTGCGTCACAGAGATGGCTTTCCTTCTGATGATCGAATCGCCGTAGACAATTTATTGAAGACAGGCGGCGATTACGCTTGGCGAGATGACGGCGAACGCCATTTATTCAGTCCAACGACGATTCGCTTGCTACAGCATTCGACGGCGAGTAATAATTATGATCAATTTAAGGATTACGCTAGAGTAGTTGATAAGCAAAGCAAAGAAGCTTTTACCCTGCGTGGATTGTTGGAGATTTCACCGAATCAAAAGTCAATTCACCTAGACGAAGTCGAGCCGATTGAAAATATCTTTAAGCGCTTTGCATCGGGTGCCATGTCGTTTGGCTCTATTTCTTGGGAGGCGCATACAACCTTAGCGATTGCGATGAACCGCATTGGTGGTAAAAGTAATAGTGGTGAGGGTGGTGAAGACCCGATCCGGTTTAAACCATTGGACAATGGCGATTCGATGAAATCGCGTATAAAGCAGGTTGCTTCTGGTCGATTTGGCGTAACCAGTTATTACCTAACGAATGCGGATGAGCTTCAGATTAAAATGGCGCAAGGGGCTAAACCGGGCGAGGGTGGACAGTTGCCGGGTCATAAGGTTGACGCATGGATTGGTCGAGTGCGTGGTTCAACGCCAGGTGTTGGTTTGATTTCACCGCCGCCGCATCATGATATTTATTCAATCGAAGATTTATCCCAGTTAATTTACGACCTTAAAAATGCCAATCGAGAGGCGCGCGTTAACGTTAAATTGGTCTCAGAAGCCGGTGTTGGCACTATCGCATCTGGCGTCTGTAAAGGTTATGCCGATGTAGTTTTGATCGCTGGACACGATGGTGGCACGGGTGCGTCGCCATTAAGCTCAATTAAACATGCCGGCTTACCATGGGAATTGGGTTTATCTGAAACGCACCAGACGCTGGTTCGTAATAAGTTACGAAGTCGTATTACCGTTCAAACAGACGGTCAGCTGAAAACGCCTCGAGATCTTGCGATAGCAACTTTGCTGGGTGCAGAAGAATGGGGTGTTGCGACGGCTGCGTTAGTGGTTGAGGGTTGCATTATGATGAGAAAATGCCATTTAAATACTTGTCCTGTCGGTATTGCTACGCAAGATAAAGATTTACGCGAACGCTTTACCGGGGAGGCCGACATTGTAGTTAACTTCTTTACTATGATGGCGGAAGGTCTGCGCGAAATAATGGCAGAACTTGGGTATAGAACAATTAATGAGATGGTTGGCCAAACTCAAAATTTAAAATTACTAGACAATGTTGATCATTGGAAATACAAAGGCGTTGACCTAAGCCCATTATTATTTAAAGAGCAGACAGCTGAGGACGAAACGCTGTATTGTTCAATTAAACAAAAGCATTTGATCCACGACATTATTGATCGTCAAATGATCGTCGATGCAAAAGCCGCTTTAGATAGCCAAACCCCGGTTCAGTTAGAGTACTCTGTAGTGAATACTGACCGAACAGTGGGCGCAATGATATCGAATGAAGTATCAAAAAAATATGCGGCAGAAGGGCTTCCAGAAAACACCATTAAAGTGAAGTTCAATGGTTCGGCAGGCCAGAGTTTTGGTTGTTTTGCAGCGAAAGGTATTCGTTTTGAGCTTGAAGGCGATGCTAATGATTACTTTGGTAAGGGTTTATCGGGAGCTAATCTGGTTGTTTATCCTGATAAAACTGCGCGGTTTGAGCCGAGTAAAAATGTGTTAATAGGTAACGTTGCGTTCTTTGGTGCCACTGGAGGAAAAGCTTTCATTCGAGGCATGGCTGGAGAGCGTTTCTGTGTAAGAAACTCTGGAGCAATAGCTGTTGTTGAGGGTGTAGGAGACCACGGTTGTGAATATATGACCGGTGGTAAGGCAATTATTTTAGGTAAAACAGGGCGTAACTTTGCTGCGGGTATGTCGGGTGGTGTGGCTTACGTACTAGATGATGATAAAGCGTTGGCAGCCAACTGCAATATGGAAATGGTTGAGCTTGAGCCTGTTGAAAATGCAGAGGATATTGTCGACTTAAAAGCGCTAATTACAGAGCATAAAGACAATACGCAATCTGATGTAGCGGCAGCTTTATTAGCTGATTGGGACGAATCAATAAAACGTTTCATAAAGGTTATGCCAGTGGATTATAAACAAATGCAAGGTTATATGGAGCAGGCGAGAAGTACCGGTAAGTTTGACACTGAATATGATATCGCAGTTGAAGCTTTTGATATGCATCTAGAAAATATTGCGGCTCAATAATTCTGGGCTGAGTGGGAGAGAGTAGTATGGGCAATCCAACAGGATTTATGAAAGTAGATAGGGCTTTGCCCGATGATCGCGACCCGGCCTTGCGCCTAGTCGACTGGGACGAAGTCCATGAACATATGGATACTGACGATATACGTAAGCAGGCTTCGCGCTGTATGGATTGCGGTGTACCGTTCTGCCAATCGGCAAAGTCTGAATATGCACCTGCTGTGGCAGGTTGCCCAGTCAATAATGTAATACCTGAATGGAACGATTTAATTTATCGTGACCGTTGGAAAGACGCGTTAGATTTATTGCATAAAACGAATAACTTTCCGGAATTTACGGGTCGGGTGTGTCCAGCTCCTTGTGAAGGTGCCTGTGTGTTAGGTATCAATGCTGACCCAGTGACAATAAAGCATCACGAAGTCTCTATTATTGACCGAGGCTTTGATGAGGGTTGGGTTGTCGCCGTGCCGCCACTTTCTCGTAGTGGTAAGACCGTGGCAGTGATCGGTTCTGGCCCTTCAGGTTTAGCGGCCGCTGCACAGTTGAATAAAGCAGGCCATACTGTAACGGTTTATGAACGTGCTGATCGTGTAGGTGGTTTGCTGATGTACGGTATTCCTAACATGAAGTTGCAAAAAGAAGTTGTTCAGCGGCGTGTCGACTTATTAACAGAAGAGGGCGTTCAATTTATTACTAGCATTGAAGTAGGTAAAGATATTTTAGCCGAACAAATTGAAAAAGATTTTGATGCTGTTGTGTTATGCGTAGGTGCAACCGTGCCGCGTGATTTACAGGCACCAGGCCGAGAATTGAATGGTATTCATTTTGCCATGGACTTTCTCAGAGCCAACACTAAAAGTTTATTAGACAGTGTTCATCAAGACGGCAATTTTATTAATGCAGAAGGTAAGCATGTGATTGTTATTGGCGGTGGTGATACCGGCACTGATTGCGTGGGAACCTCGTTACGGCATAAGTGTGAAAGTGTCACTCAGCTTGAGATTATGCCTCAGCCACCAGCGTCAAGGCAGTCGACTAATCCTTGGCCGCAGTGGCCAAAACGGTTACTAATTGACTACGGTCAAGAAGAGTCAATTGCTGTGCAGGGTAAAGATCCTCGTGATTATTTAGTTCAGACCACAAAGATTGAAAGTGATGGCAACGGGAATGTGAAAGCTGTTCACACCGTGGATATTGAATGGGAGCGAACCCCTGAAGGTCAGATGATTCCTAAAGAAGTGGCCGGCAGTGAACAAGTACATCCGGCTGACATAGTTTTGTTAGCGATGGGTTTTATGGGCCCTGAAGGGGGCTTAGTGGAGCAGTTTGGTCTTGATAAAGACCCACGCTCTAATATTGCCGCACAGTATGACGACTTTTCAACCAGTAAGCCGGGTGTTTTTGCTGCGGGTGATGGTCGGCGAGGCCAGAGCTTAATTGTGTGGGCTATTGACGAGGGTCGTCGTGCGGCGCGAGAAGTAGATAAATATTTAATGGGTAAAAGTTATTTACCTTAACGGCGTGCAGGGCAACTAACAATTCACCTGACATAAAATATGCGTCACAACTATGGTAGTGCGCTTAACATTTGTCTTTAACGGAAAGCCGCAGCCAGTCTGCGGTTTTTTTTGAGTTTTTTATTAAAGTCAGAGTCACATAAACGTCTAATGATGAGCTTTATAGATGGCTACTGGCTTTAAAGCCAGTAGTAGAGATGGCCAATGACGAAGCCCTAGAGCCTTCTATGAGATTAGATTGTCATAAGACGATAGCGAACTATATTCACCCTAAAATGCGCTCTGTAGAACACATCATCGAAGACGAACCA
>DDED01000126.1 GCA_002336035.1 Cellvibrionales bacterium UBA1963 | reverse complement strand
TTGTGTATCGTCGCTGTCACGACCGTGTTGGCCTTAGTAAAAAGCATTAAACCATGTGCTTCTGCACTTATTGCGTCAGTTGATCTGGCTATTGTTTGTTTGACGATTCATTGTTGGCCCTCATGATTTTTTATTGGGTACATTTGATCTCTGCCATCACGGCCAATTTTAGACCTCTTTGCATCCAAGTGAAACTGATTGTCATTTAACCACGTGCAGGTTTTTTCATCGAACGGTGACTCAAGTAGACTCATATGGTTTTCTAAACTGACCCCAAAATTCGTTTTTTATGACAACCATAATACTTTTTTTATAGTACTCTAACCATCATTTGAGCTATGATAGACACCGTTTGGTTTATTGGCCGTTTTCGGACAAATCAGCCGTAAATACTCAGGCCAGTCATTTAATAGGTGATGATAATTGACAGATCATTTAGCTGAAACCCTTGTTATTGCTATTTCCTCAAGTGCTATGTTCAACATGGATGAGAGCCACCGTGTTTACTCTGAACAAGGCCTAGCGGCATATTCTACTTATCAAATTGACCATGAAGATGAACCGCTCATGCCCGGTGAGGCATTTCCATTGGTGAAGAAATTACTCGCATTAAATAACCGCCTTCAGGTTAATGATCGTGTGGAAGTCATTTTATTGTCACGAAATAGTGCAGATACAGGGTTGCGGATCTTTAATTCAATTGAGCATTATGGCCTCAATATTCGTCGCGCGGCTTTTTGCATTGGCGAGCGGCCATATCGTTATATTCAGGCCTTTGGATGCCAGCTTTTCCTTTCGACTGATGCCGAAGACGTCAGAGCTGCACTTGCTGCAGGCGTTGCAGCCGCAAATATACTCCCTAAAACTGATTCTGGCAGTTCTGATGCAAGTGAGTGCGAGGGCCAACTTCGGTTTGCTTTTGATGGTGATGCTGTGCTGTTTTCTGATGAAGCTGAGCAAGTTTACAAAGCGGACGGACTGGCAGCCTTTTCTCAAACAGAGCGAGCCGCGGCAAAGGAACCGCTCAGCGGAGGCCCCTTTAAGTCATTTTTAGCTGCCTTGCAATTATTGCAGTCTGAGTTTACTGGAGACGATTCCCCCATTAGAACTGCGTTGGTAACGGCTCGTTCTGCGCCAGCGCATGAAAGAGTGATAAGAACACTACGTGCTTGGAATATTCGCATCGATGAATCGCTATTTTTAGGTGGCATGCCTAAAGTCGATTTTTTAAGAGCTTATGGGGCAGATATTTTCTTTGACGATCAAAAGGGGCATTGTGACCTTGCTGTTGAGCACATTGCGACAGGGCATGTGCCTCATGGTGTTGCCAATAAAGGGACATGATTAATTGAACCAAAGGATAAAGCCATAACATGAAGTTACAGCAACTACGGTATATCTGGGAGGTCGCGCACCACGATCTCAATGTTTCAGCAACGGCTCAAAGCTTATTCACTTCGCAACCCGGAATAAGCAAGCAGATTCGTCTTTTAGAAGATGAGCTAGGCGTTGAAATATTTGCTCGAAGCGGCAAGCATTTGACCAGAGTTACGCCCGCAGGAGAGGCTATCCTTAAAACGGCTGGAGAAGTGTTAAGGCAGGTTGAAAGCATTAAGCAAGTAGCTCAAGAGTTTAGCCATGAAAAGCGAGGGAGTTTATCCATTGCCACGACTCATACGCAAGCTCGTTACGCATTGCCCAAGCCAATAGAAAAATTTATGTCTAATTACCCAGAAGTCTCATTGCATATGCACCAAGGAACGCCGATGCAAATTTCCGAGCAGGCTGCTGATGGTACGGTCGATTTTGCCATAGCAACAGAGGCTCTTGAGCTCTTCTCTGACCTGCTTATGATGCCTTGTTATCGCTGGAATCGATGCATCATCGTTCCGAAAGCTCATCCCTTGGCTCAAATTAATCAGCTTACTCTTGAAGATGTTGCCAGTTATCCTATTATAACGTATGTGTTTGGCTTTACCGGTCGCTCTAAATTAGATGACGCTTTTTTTGCGAGAGGTCTTTCACCTAAAGTTGTTTTTACTGCAGCTGATGCCGACGTAATAAAGACTTATGTTCGATTAGGCCTAGGCATTGGTATTGTTGCTCAAATGGCCTATGATAAAAAAATTGACAGCGACTTAGTCGCCTTAGATGCGAGTCATCTTTTTGCATCGAGCATCACTAAAATTGGCTTTCGTCGCGGAACCTTTATCCGCGGTTACATGTTTGATTTCATCCAAATGTTCGCTCCTCATTTAACCAAAAATTTAGTCGAGCAGGCGTATTTATGCAGTAATAAAGTCGAAATAGAAGAACTGTTTGAGCATATCGAACTGCCTTTGTATTAATAGATAGGCTCAGTACGGGTGTTAATTGTTATATTGAATAATCATATTGATAAGTAGAGGTTGATTGTGGAAATTGCGTGTTTAGATTTAGAGGGTGTTTTGGTGCCTGAAATATGGATTGATTTTGCCGAGCGGACGGGTATTGACGCGTTAAAAGCGACAACCAGAGATATTCCCGACTACAACATCTTAATGACGCAGCGATTACAATTATTGAAGGATAATGGTTTAAAGCTCCAAGATATTCAGGCCGTTATAGCCGATATATCGCCCTTAGAAGGGGCCGCAGATTTCATTGATTGGCTCAGAGAGCGTTTTCAAGTTGTTATTCTTTCAGATACATTTTATGAGTTTTCAGCACCACTTATGGCCCAGCTAGGTTGGCCCACCTTGCTGTGTCACCGACTAGAGTCCGATGCGCAGGGTAATGTCGTGAATTACCACTTGCGTCAGCAAGATCCGAAAAGGCAATCGGTTAAAGCTTTTCACTCTCTGCAATACCGCGTCATTGCTGCC
>DDED01000098.1 GCA_002336035.1 Cellvibrionales bacterium UBA1963 | reverse complement strand
AAGAAAAAGGACACAGGTCTACCAGAACAGGCGCCCTATTCTCGTGGTCCAAATAAACTTCATTACTTTCTTAAACGTTTCAGCCTGTTCTACAGAACGTGGAAAGCCCGAGGCCTTTTTACCCGCTGCACGGTCGCTAATCACTGGCTGACAAAAACTGTAGCCGCGCAAGCCGACTTTACCATTGACTTGCCCAACACCGCTTTCTTTTCTACCGCCAAATGGCGCCGAATGAACACCATAACCCACGGCCATGTCATTAACGCTAACACCGCCGGTATCAATTTGGCGCGCAATATCAATCCCTTTTTGCTTATTCTGGGTCCAGACGTTGCCGTGTAAACCATAAGGTGAATCATTCGCCATTAAAATAGCTTCGGCTTCATCTTTGACCTTAACTACGCAAACAATGGGCCCAAAATTTTCATCACGCATGATGGCCATTTCATGGTTAAGGTCAGTCATAAGAGTCGGTAAATAATAGAGGCCTTCTAGATCAGGATTACGTTTTCCGCCTACGTGGATTTTCGCTCCATTCGCCACCGCGTCGTCAACCTGGGTCTCAATTATCGTCATTTGCCGATCCCAAAATACAGCACCTACGTCTTCATCAAAACCCAGCTCACTGCCTTGCCGTAATGCTTGCATACTTTTAATGGCTTTTTCTAAAAAGCTGTCGTAAACCGCTTCAACAACATAAATTCGTTCTGTCCCACAACAGTAATGGCCACTGTTCATGCATGAGCCAATAATCGCCCCCGTAACTGCACCATCAATATCGGCATCGGCACAGACGATCATCGCATCTTTACCACCCAATTCCATGGTGCACGGCTTAAGCTGGCGACCACAGGATTCCGCGATGCGTTGACCGGTGGCGACGCTGCCAGTAAAGGCAATCTTTTTAACGGGTGATTCGACTAATGCGGCCCCTGTTTGACCATCACCGGTAATAACTTGCACCAAGCCATCTGGCAAACCTGCCAGTTGGCAGACCTTTTCGAGCCAACGGCCTGACTCTGGCGTAACTTCAGAAGGCTTCAGCAAGACCGCATTGCCGGCCAAAATGGCCTGAACGGTAGGATTAATGGCTAAAATAAACGGACCATTCCAGGGAGTGATGATGCCGACGACACCCAAAGGCTTAAAGTGTAATTCAATGGTCTTACTCAACCCTAAAAAACCGTGTGCACGTGGCTTTTCAGGTCGAAGGTATTTTTCAGCACGCCGGCAGTAATAAGACACGGAATCACAAGCCGCGTAAATCTCCATTAACAAAGCATCGGTTCTGGCTTTACCTGTTTCACTGACAACCGTATCGACAATAGCCTCACTATTATCCAATAATATTGGTAGCAATTTTTGAACAGCTGCTACTCGTTGCTTGACCGTTTTTTCACCCCAAGCAACTTGCGCCGCTTCAGCTTTGGCATAGGCGCTGGACACATCTTCTTCGTTAGCACAAACGATCTCACCCAACGGTTGTAATGTAACCGGGCTAGTGAGTTTGAGAACTCTTCTGCCATCCTCAGTGTTACTGATACTTTCATAAATTGCCACAATGGATCTCCACTCTCGTCTTGACTGTAAATAGGTCGACTATAAACGACCTTGTGATCGCTATCAATTACCAAACCCACAGAACATATGGAATCGACGATCAAGCCAACTAAAAAGTCAATAATCGTGCCCTCAGAAGAGGGATCGTTGATAAGAGTGAGGCCATTAATGAAAACTCACTGTGCATCACCCGCAAAATGATGCCTGGGACTGGGATATTATTAACGATGCTTGAACCGCAAAGGCACTGCGATAAACGCGAGTAAAAGAGTCAAGATATAATAAAAACTAGGGGGTAATACGGGTATGTTGACGGAGCAAGCGGTAAAATCAGGCACACAGGGGTCTTGATTATCGAGGTCTACGTTGTCCATAAATCCATCAGCATCGCTGTCAAGAATGTTGGATTCCAGGTAGTCAAACAAGCCATCGAGATCACTGTCGATAAATTCTCCTTCGACAAAGTCACTGAGCCCATCGACATCGGAATCTTCGAGACAAGGGCTGGTAAAGCGAGTGGGGACGCAAGGGTCGGTAACATTTGAGTCAAGATGATCGAAAGATCCGTCTTGATCAAAGTCATTGAACGCTCTAATTTGCCAGGCAAGCGCATAATCCTTTTTAAACGAGCCCGTCATGGCCTCTATCCGCAACTTATAATGGCCACCAGCGTTCACTTCAAGCCAAATGTTTTGTGTATTACTGACACTGCTGATTGATTCTTCGATTAACGACTCCGTGCCATTCGTGGCAATCGAAAATACAGAAAGCTTCAATTTTTCAACCGAAGCATTGTAAGAAAATTGTGTTGATGATGGACTGGGTGGACCGGTGATATCCGCATTCCAGACGAGCGATGCAGCAAGAAAGCCATCCATATTAATCAGGCCAAGGTCATAATCACCAACATCATTGCTGCCGGCGTCTCCGCCAAAAGCAGGGTCATAGTCGTAACCCGATGTTTGCACCAATGTGCTGCCTGCATCTTGCTTGCTAGCCTGCTCCCCGGATGACAGTATTTGATAACTGTGTTGTATATTGAGCTGACCTGCGCCATACCGCCAATCGAGTCCATTATCGGTTTGTTGAGAGACGTCCTCACGGTAATCGACGATATCAGCACTGGTGGCGCCACTGTTGATGGTGAAACGAGAGGCGCCCGCCATTAATACGGCTTTAATTGTCTCGCTCTTTTGACCGCTGTAGATCGTAGAGCCTGCTCGATTAATGGTCGACCCCGCCGACCAATGACTATTATTATTGGCCCCGTCGAGTAAAAGTGACACCGCTGATGAAATGGTGGGCGTTGAGGCACTGACG
This sequence comes from Cellvibrionales bacterium UBA1963, assembly GCA_002336035.1. Lineage (GTDB taxonomy): Bacteria > Pseudomonadota > Gammaproteobacteria > Pseudomonadales > UBA7434 > UBA7434. Next base: position 138 of record DDED01000098.1, on the reverse strand, counting down.
GTGGATTGAGGCGCCACCAGGTGAATGATTGGCCGAGTGGCTGAATAAAAGCTGTCAATACTGACACTGGTGTTGGCATGAATCCCGTCGGTTCTACCCACACAGATCACATTAAACGCCGTCGCTAATAACGGCTTG
>DDED01000185.1 GCA_002336035.1 Cellvibrionales bacterium UBA1963 | reverse complement strand
GCTCAACTAATAACTTTTCTAAATACGCTGACGATTTGCTTTGATAAAGATTAAATATAGAAAAGGCAGGCGATAGGTCTCCAAGACGAACGCCATCGTCAAGTTCAAAGCGGTATTGTTCAAACTCTGCGATGTCTTGTGCCGTGAAATAGGCCCTTGCTGGGTCTAGCTGCTCAATATAGTTGTCAAATAATGCAGATGACAAACGGTCATTAAAGGGTTGATGCTCATAATGCTCAGCCTGGAGTTTGATCAAAATTTCTTCTGCTGTTCTGGCCTGCCTAATGGTAGCTTTTAAGGGGCCTGATTCTTCATTTATGATCTCTGTTTTACTGTCAAGAAAGGCAATGCCACTCATGGCCTGTAATGCGTGACTGTTAGCAAAGAGAAGGAGGATCATTACTGCTTGAAAAATAGAATTTTTTGGCATAAGTAGGTAGTCAACGTGATGGCTAAAGAAATATTGATGCAGAAGTGACGAGCATCCCGAATGAATTATAGCGCAATAAGCAGCATTTTTCTGTAAATCACCGGCCAATTGACTGATATGTGCTCGGCTAAGTCATATCGAGTGATTGCGCTCATACCTAAAACTGATACAGTACAAGCCTACCATCAATTCTTTGGTCAAAACCATGCGTTTTTTATTTCTTTTGTTGATCATAATACCCATCATTGAAATGTGGCTACTCATCGTTGTGGGTCAGTCTATTGGGGCCATACCCACAATTTTACTGGTTATGTTGACAGCGATTATTGGGCTTCATGGTTTGCGAAGGCAAGGTCTATCAACATTAAATCGCTTGCAAACTAAACTTTCAGATCATCAACTTCCAGCGAAAGAAATTGTTGAGGGTATTATCTTGGCGGTAGGCGGCGCGCTTTTATTGAGCCCTGGTTTTGTTACTGATACGATTGGCTTTTCTTGTCTCATTCCCCTGACGCGCAGGTTCTGGTTAATGGCTGCTTTTACTTGGTTTCAATCCCGTTTAATGAGCTCTACTTCAGCGGGATCAGTTAACGCTGTGCATACCCAGTCACCGCTTGATTCGCCGACAGGTGAGATTATTGAAGGGGAATGCTCGGACGCCTCAGAAAAGGTTAAATAACAACCAAAAATGGGTCCTCTTTTCAGCTTTTTACTGCGTTATCTGTTTTTTTTTGTTAGCGGGGCTTGAATTGTATTTCTTTGCCCCCAATTGGTTAATGCAAGTGGAATAAAATAGACGATGAATCGATTTTATATCCGTTATGGAATGGCATTGTCCTTGCCCTTAGTCTTATCGATGTAATTATACTTGGGTAAGAATCACAAGCAGTTGTTGTGACATGGCAAGTCCAGTCATCTTAAATACACTTTCAGGTTATTTATAACCTGCAATTAATTATATTGAAATCAGGAGATTGACCAAGATGAATATTCGTCCCTTACACGATCGTGTAGTCGTTCGTCGCAAGGAGGAAGAAACAACCTCTGCTGGTGGTATTGTTCTGCCAGGTTCTGCCCAAGAAAAACCCAATCAAGGTGAAATTATTGCTGTCGGCAATGGTAAAGTCCTCGATAATGGCGATGTTCGCCCACTCGATGTGAAGGTCGGTGATGTCGTTGTTTTCGGTAAGTACGCTGGAAGTGACACCATTGATTTTGAAGGCGAAGAATTAGTTATTTTGAGTGAGTCTGATATAAAAGCGATTGTTGAATAAGCAATTGATCGGATTTATTTGTACCCTCTATTGATGAATATTGAATAGGAAAAGATATCATGGCTGCAAAAGACGTCAAATTCGGTGATTCCGCTCGAGCCAAAATGCTCGACGGAGTTAACATCCTCGCGGATGCGGTAAAAACAACGCTTGGACCTAAGGGTCGAAATGTTGTGCTCGATAAAGCTTTTGGTGCGCCGACTGTCACTAAAGACGGTGTTTCGGTTGCTAAAGAAATCGAGTTAGAAGATAAGTTTGAAAACATGGGCGCTCAAATGCTCAAGGAAGTTGCATCACAGGCATCTGATGTCGCTGGTGACGGCACGACCACCGCAACTGTGTTAGCGCAGTCAATCGTTAATGAAGGGCTAAAAGCCGTGGCTGCGGGTATGAACCCAATGGATTTAAAGCGCGGTATTGATAAAGCGGTTACTGCTGCAGTTGAAGAAGTAAAGAAATTAGCAACGCCTTGTGCCGATGGGAAAGCGATTGCTCAAGTGGGAACCATCTCTGCCAACAGCGATTTACAAGTCGGTGAAATCATTGCTGAAGCAATGGCTAAAGTAGGCAAAGAAGGCGTTATAACCGTTGAAGAGGGCAACGTTTTAGAAAATGAGCTCGACGTTGTAGAGGGCATGCAATTTGATCGTGGTTACCTCTCGCCTTACTTTATCAATAATCAAGACAATATGAGCGTTGAGCATGAGTCACCGTTTATTCTGTTAGTCGACAAAAAAATCTCAAATATTCGCGAGCTTTTACCGTTGTTAGAGAGCGTGGCCAAGGCAAGTCGGCCGTTGGTTATCATTGCTGAAGACGTAGAAGGCGAAGCGTTGGCGACATTGGTGGTTAATAACATGCGTGGCATAGTAAAAGTTGCTGCATGCAAAGCTCCAGGTTTTGGTGACCGCCGTAAAGCGATGCTTGAAGATATTGCTATCTTAACCGGTGGTACTGTCATTTCTGAAGAAGTGGGTCTCGATCTTGAAACAGCGACTCTTGAGCATTTAGGTCAAGCCAAACGCATTACTATGAGCAAAGAGAACTCAACCATTATTGATGGTTCGGGTGACGCTACGTTGATTGAAAGTCGAGTCAATCAAATTCGCGCTCAAATTGAAGACACCAGTTCCGATTATGATCGTGAAAAATTGCAAGAACGTGTTGCTAAGTTAGCCGGTGGTGTTGCTGTTATCAAAGTT
>DDED01000219.1:35419-36624 GCA_002336035.1 Cellvibrionales bacterium UBA1963 | reverse complement strand
CAAAACATTTTGCATTCCTCATGGTGGGGGCGGTCCTGGTGTTGGTCCCGTTGCTGCCAAAGCGCACCTAGCGCCTTATTTACCCGCCATTGCTTCATGCACTGAAGCTTCTCAACGCCCTCAGGTGTCCAGCGCTCCCTTTGGTTCGGCCAGTATTTTGCCGATTAGTTGGATGTACATGCGCATGATGGGAGCTTCAGGTTTACGTCGTGCAACTGAAGCGGCGATTCTTAGTGCTAATTATATCGCTTATCGTTTAGCCGATGCCTACCCGGTTTTGTACACTGGCAATAAGGGCTTAGTCGCTCATGAATGCATTATTGATTTACGCGGTATTAAAGAGTCGGTAGGCATTGCCGTAGAAGACGTGGCAAAACGTTTAATTGATTACGGTTTCCATGCCCCGACCATGTCTTTTCCAGTCGCAGGCACTTTAATGATAGAGCCGACGGAAAGTGAGGCAAAGTGTGAATTGGATCGATTTTGTGAGGCGATGTTAGCGATTAAAGCTGAGATTACTCGAGTGGCTGATGGGCAGTGGCCATTAAGCGATAATCCATTGGTCAATGCCCCTCACACGGCAGAACAGTTGATCGCGGACCAATGGGAGCACTGTTATTCTCGTTCCGAGGCTGCCTACCCGTTGGTTGAGTTGCGGCATGATAAATATTTCTCGCCGGTGGCAAGAATTGATAATGTTTACGGCGATCGTAATTTGGTGTGTGCCTGCCCAAGCATCGAAGATTACCGCTAAACCGTTCGTTAGCAGATCTAGGCTGCATGTCAGAGCGTAAAAAGTATGGGTTGCTGAGATATAGCCGTCGATTGACGAATAATGTTGGGCGTTTGGACTTAAAAATCAGTGAATTTGTTGAATTTAGCGGGTTTTATCCATTTTAGGCGATATTTGCGCTTTCGTATCGGCTTGCAATCGTTATAATTGCCCGCGTCAAAATAAGGGCAAAGGCACCGTTGAACCATGGTTTATGAGGGTATTGTTGTGAAGAAATTTAGTCCCGTGTCTAGCATCCGTCATGCATCGGCATCGGCATTGGTAGCCATTTTGTTACTATCTGCTGCATCAACAGCCGGGCCGATTGAAGACGGCATTATCTCTCGTATTCAAGCTGTTGGCGCCACTTGTCTTGCCGGTCAAGCCTGTGCTGAGGCACTCGTTGTCGCGCCTACAGGCCCGCGATCGGCAG
>DDED01000219.1:23594-35094 GCA_002336035.1 Cellvibrionales bacterium UBA1963 | reverse complement strand
ATCCCGCGATCGGCAGAAGATGTATACAACTCAGGTTGTATGGCTTGCCACACCTCGGGTGCTGCTGGCGCACCCAAATTTCGTGATGTTGCCGACTGGTCTAATAGGATAGGGCAGGGACTCGATGCTTTATACCTCAATGCGATCAACGGTAAAGGAGCTATGCCGGCTAAAGGTTTATGCCCGAGTTGTTCCGACAAAGAGATTCAAATCGCCGTCGATTATATGCTGGAGGGGATATAACCAACCGCGTTCCTCCACAATCCCCCCTGTTGATTACTCGAACAGATTTTTTAAACTTTGAAGCGTCTGTTCGCCTCTGGCTTGATTAGCTTTGCCATTATCGGCATCATTAAAGCCTCTTTTTTGAACGGTATCGGTAGGCAGCTCTTCGAGAAAACGGCTTGTTTGACACTGCAAGGTTTCACCAAATTGTTTGCGAGTTCGCGCACAGGTTAAGGCTAAGGTTTGCTGTGCGCGGGTAATGCCAACGTAGGCTAGGCGGCGCTCCTCTTCGATATTGTCCTCTTCGACACTGTTGCGGTGCGGTAAGATCTGCTCTTCAAACCCCATAATGAACACATGAGGAAACTCTAAGCCTTTGGCCGCATGGAGCGTCATAATTTGCACTTTATCATCGGCTTGTTCTTCGGATTGCTGATCGAGTAAATCACGCAACAATAGCTTTTTAATGACCTCTTCAAGGCCCGTAGTTTCTTCATTGGATTCGTCTTCAGACGGTAAATTATCAGCAGATTTACGCAACTCTTTGGCGATTGAATTGACTAAAAAAAACACATTTTCCATGCGGCGTTCGGCAACGGCCGAACTGCTGCTGTTTTGATGCAGCCAGCCAAGGTAATCAATGTCATCGAGCATCTCATCAATTGCCTGACGGGCAAAACCATTATCGATTTGCCGTTGAAGGCCGCTAAACCAATCACTGAGCCGCTTTAAGCGGTCAAAACTGGCGGCAGGCAAAGCTTGTTTTAGGCCGATTTCATTAATTACTGAAAACAAACTGGCGCCGCGTTGATTGGCGTATTGACCTAAAGCCTCTAAGGTGTTGATCCCAATTTTTCGGCGCGGGACATTGACGATTCTTAAAAAAGCGGCGTCATCGTCAGGGTTGACCAACACGCGTAAGTAACACATGACATCTTTAATTTCACCGCGAGCGAAAAAAGACGTGCCACCGGTTAAATGATAAGGAATTTGCTTGGCTTGAAACTTGAGCTCCAGTAGCTTCGATTGATGATTGCTCCTGATTAAAACGGCAAATTGTTTAAACCGTGCGGCTCGCAGTAGTTTTTGTTCAATAATTTGATTGGCAATGAGTTCGGTTTCAGAGTCTTCATTGGCGACTTGAATGACCTCAATGGCATCACCCAGGCCCTTTTCACTCCATAATTTTTTTTCATAAATATGAGGATTATGTTCAATTAAGGTGTTGGCTGCCCGAAGAATGCAATTGGTTGAGCGATAGTTTTGCTCGAGTTTAATGACTTTCAAGCCTTGAAAATCTGCCTCGAGTTGCACTAAATTTTCAGGGTTTGCGCCTCGCCATGAATAAATGGATTGATCGTCGTCACCGACAACTGAGAGTTGACCTCGATCGCCAACCAATAATTGAACGAGCCGATATTGGCTCATGTTAGTGTCTTGGTACTCATCGACTAAAAGGTAACGAATTTTTGATTGCCAGCGTTGACGAACATGGTCATTGGTTTCAAGAAGTTGCACCGGTAATGTGATCAAGTCGTCAAAATCAACCGCGTTATAGGAAGTAAGTGCTTGCTCATACCGCCTATATAGCTCTACAATTCTAGCTTCTTGAGGATTTTCAGCCTTTCCGACCAAGGCCTCGGGAGGCTGACACTGATTTTTCCAGCGTGAAATTTGCTGCTGCGTCATATCGACAATGTCAGTGGCACTATCGCTGTGATCGAGCAGTAATTCTTTAAGTAACGCTTTGCTGTCTTGGTCATCGAAGATAGTGAAGCCCGATTTGCGCCCAAAAGCGTGCGCTTCGCTTTGAATGATTTTAAGGCCTAAGTGATGAAAGGTGCAGACTGTTAGGCCACGGCTGTCACTGCGGGGCAAAATACCAGAGATACGTTGTTTCATCTCTCTGGCGGCTTTATTGGTAAAGGTCACCGCGGTAATGTGTTGCGCTCGGTAGCCGCATTGCTGAATTAGCCAAGCAATTTTGCGGGTGATTACACTGGTTTTACCACTGCCCGCGCCTGCTAGAACGAGCAGCGGCCCGTCAATATAACGGACGGCGCTTTTTTGGGCGGTATTGAGGCCTTCTAATGGGTTGAGTATTGACGCGTTAATGAGTTTCAATCTGCCTGTTTGTGGGCGAGGAATGCCGCCAATGGTTTTAAAAGACTAACAAACTAAACGTCCTAGTTTATCAGGCATTAAGGGATCTCGGTGAAACCGTTCAGGTATTTTTTGAAAGTTTTAAGAAGAACGAAAAATACCTGAAAAAAATCGCCTGATAAATGGCGAAAACCCACTATTTAGCCTAATGTTAATTAGGTTTTAGTCAATGGTTAGGGCGCATTGGCAACTGTCAGATTCAGCCAGGAACCGGCCATCACGGGCCGCTATAAAAGCATGCAAAAAAACATTATTAGAACCTTATTGATTAACGCTCACCGTGATCAATACATCGAAATGGCAAGACTGCTTGGCGATGTCACGGCCTCTGATTATGAAATGACATGGTGTGCTGATTACCAGTACGCTTTGGAAGCAATGCTTGCTCCAATCCACGATATTATCTTGCTAGATTACGAACATGCGCCAGACATTTGCGAGGAATTATTACGGTCAGCCGGAGCCCATGGATGCTCGACGCCTATTTTGTGCTTGACGGCCGAGGCGAATCTCGCACTGGACCAAGCAGCGATTCGCGCAGGTGCAGCAGACTATTTAATTAAAGATCAGCTCGATACCGTACGCATAGAACGCACCATTCGCTATGCCATTGACAGAAAGTCAGCCGAGTCAGAGCTGGCTCGCTTGGCTCACTATGACGCCCTAACCGGCATTCCCAATCGCTTGTTGTTTAATGATCGATTGGATCGCGCATTGCAGCGGGCCGATCGGGGTGACAGTCCATTTGCGTTACTGTATGTCGATCTTGATGGCTTTAAGGCGGTCAATGACACGCATGGGCATGATGTTGGTGACAAGTTGGTACAAGGCATTGCAGAGCGACTGAGTCAATGCATTCGTCGAACTGACTCTGTGGCTAGAATTGGGGGCGATGAATTCACAGTGCTGCTAGAAAAAATTAATTCGACCAACGACACCGTGATCATTGCTCAAAAAATTATAGACGTTATTACTGAGCCCTTTAATATTAACGGCCAGCAGCTTCGCGTAGGCAGCAGTATCGGCATTGCCGTCTACCCTGAAGCCGGCACGGACGCTAAAACCTTGCTCAAAAATTCTGACATGGCCATGTATGAAGCGAAAGCCATGCAAGGGTCTACTTATCGATTTTTCACTGACCAAATGAATAATGAGGCCCTTGATCAAAGTCGTCTCGAGCTTGAATTACGTGCGGCAATTAATAACGACGAATTTGCGATGTATTTTCAGCCACGAATATCTCTGCAGACGGGTAAAATTATTGGTGCTGAGTCCTTGTTGCGATGGCACCACCCTCAGCGGGGTTTGTTGTTGCCGGACCAATTTATACAGCCGGCTAAGCAGTTGGGTTTGCTGTCGCCAGTGGGTTACTGGGCGATGAGCCGACTGTGCCAAGACATTACCACGATGGACCAGTTAAACCTTGCGCCGTTGCGAATCTCATTCAACGTCGCTCACGAGCAATTCGTTGCGCCGGATTTTGTCAGCAAAATAGAATCTATTTTGACGGCCCATAATGTCTCGGGATCACGCTTTGAATTTGAATTGGCCGAAAGTGATGTTGTTGCAAACTTCACTGACATTGCCTCGGACATGGGACGGCTCGAACAACGCGGCATTCGTTTTTCACTCGATGATTTTGGCACAGGGTTTTCCTCTTTACCGCAGTTACAGCGCTTGCCTATTACCACTTTAAAGCTTGACAAAAGTCATGTTCAAAAGGTGGTTAATGATCGAGACAGCGCTAATATGGTGCGTGCGATGATTTATTTAGCGCATGGACTCACCCTTAAAGTGGTTGCCGAAGGCGTAGAGACCGAGCAGCAAAAAAACTTTCTCCAAGACAATAACTGTGACCAAATGCAGGGCTTTATTTTCAGTGAACCGCTAGACTTTGATGACTTCACCAAACTGCTTCAACAGCAAGGCGCGACTTCAAGGCCAAGTTATCTGTCGATCGTTGATAAGTAATGAATCCGTTCGGTCACGGGCATACGGTCACTGCAGCGCAATCATCGAAATCCATTCATTCTGACCAATGCCGTCAATCGTTTGCTTTTATAAGCTCAAGTGGGTAAATTTTTGTCGAGTTGACGAAAAGCTAAGGCTTCCTTTAGGTGATGTGGTTCGACTGGCAAACACTGTTGATGGGCGTGTTGAGAAAAGGATTCAAGGTCAGCAATAGTGCGACCGATACGTAATATTCGATGAAAAGCGCGGGCAGATAAATCGAGCTTATCGATGGTTTTACCTAACCATGACAAGGTTTCTTGAGTAATCCATGGTGCATGAATGAGTTCATCCGTGCTGAGTTGGGCGTTAATTTTACCCCGCGCTTTCGCTTGTTGGCGTTGGGCATGCAGCACCCGTTTTGCAATATCTTTACTCCGTTCAGCGGTTGAGGCCTTATCGCTCAGCAAGGCAGCGGGAAGGCGATTAACACTCACATGCAGGTCAATGCGATCAAGCAAAGGCCCTGATATTTTGGCACGGTACCGTTTGACCTGCTGGCTACTGCATTGGCACGGCTGTTGTACGTCACCAAAAAATCCGCAGGGGCAAGGGTTCATGGCTGCAATTAATTGAAATTCAGCTGGATACTCTACTTGTTGACTTGCTCTAGAAATCATAATGCGGCCAGACTCTAACGGTTCGCGCAATACCTCAAGTACCTTGCGGTCAAACTCCGGCAGTTCATCAAGAAACAAAATACCTTTATGCGCCAATGAAATCTCTCCCGGTTTAGGGTTGCTTCCTCCGCCCACCATGGCCACAGCCGAGGCAGTGTGATGGGGCGCCCTAAAAGGCTTTTGACCTAGGTCTTGCAGTGATATCTGTCGACCACGAAGTGATTGAATCGCTGCTACGGCTAAAGCCGCCCGCTTACTTAATGGGGGGGTAATCGATAAAATTCGCGATGCCAGCATCGTTTTTCCTGTGCCAGGCGGGCCAATAAAAAGTAGATTATGACCACCAGCGGCGGCTATTTCGAGGGCGCGTTTTGCTAAAGGTTGACCGGCCACTTCGGCTAAGTCACCGCCATAAACGCGGCGACTGTGAAAGGCCTTTTTGCTAACTGGTGTGATGATGTGATTCCCATTGAGGTGTGCGCAAACTTCCAGCATATGAGACGCCACTAAAGTCGGTGTGTCGAGTAGAATAGCGGCCTCTTCGCAATTTGCTGTGGCGACCCACACACTGCGGTGATTTTCAGCGGCTATTAATGCGGGGATTAACCCTCTGACATAACGCAGTTCACCCGATAGCGACAATTCAGCAATAAATTCAAATTGGTCTGTGTTGTCGCAGTGCAATTGTTCTGAGGCTAATAAAATTCCTAACGCAATAGCAAGGTCAAAGCGACTGCCTTCTTTAGGGAGTTCAGCAGGGGCTAAGTTGACGGTTATGCGACGCGTAGGAAAAGTAAAGTGTGAGTTTATAATGGCGCTACGAACCCGGTCACGACTTTCTTTCACCGCGGCCTCGGGTAAGCCAACGATGGTGAATGCGGGTAGGCCATTAGAAATGTGGGTTTCAACACTGATGAGTGGCGCATCAATACCACAGTTGGCACGTGAATAAGTCAAGGCAATAGCCATGTTTTTTTCCAAAAAAAGGCAACTTAATGACTCGCCAAGTCATGATCGATAGCGATTAAGTTGGCCTTATAAGCCGATATTAACTGGGGCCTTGGTCGCCAATGGCTGGCGGTCTTAAAGCTTCAAGTTCGGCTTCTAACCCAGCGGTTCTTTCTTCAAGTCGCGACAGTAAGCTCATGTGCTGGTCAAATTCTTCTCGTGTAACGAGATTCATTTTTTTAAAACTGGCTTCAACAAGAGGGCGTAAATTCGCTTCAAATTCATCGCGGATATGGGCCGCATTAGTTGGCAGCAAGCTTGCAGCTTGTTTTAACAAGTCGGCCATGGCAAGTTTTTCAGTCATAAATCTCTCCTAAGGTATTATTCATTAGCTGGTTTAATGGATCAAGCGTCGCATTTGATGCGGCGCAACAACATCGTAAAAAGACAAAATAAAAAAGCACCATAGTAAATCATAGTGAGTTCAAAATGGTGCGAATCAGCAATTTATTTCATAGTTTAAACGCTAAATTAATTTAAGCGATTGTTTTTTAATATAAAAAAATTACTGGCATGGCCTGTGCAAAATACCTTTCAGCGAGTTTATTTTTTACATTAAAAATAAGTCGAAGCCGGCTCAATGCGGAACTCGTGTTAATAGCAACGAGGGAAAATAATGAAATTGATTACTGCAATTGTGAAGCCTTTTAAGCTCGATGACGTGCGGCAGGCATTGTCGGACATCGGCGTTCAGGGTGTCACTGTTACCGAGGTTAAAGGCTTTGGTCGTCAAAAAGGCCATACTGAACTGTATCGTGGAGCGGAATACGTGGTGGATTTTTTACCCAAAGTCAAGATTGAAGCTGCTATCGGCGATGCGATGGTTGAACAAGCGATCGAAGCCATCATTGGCGTAGCCAATACCGAGAAAATTGGTGATGGCAAAATATTTATCACGTCAATTGAACACGCCGTTCGTATTCGAACAGGCGAAACGGGCGACGAAGCACTTTAGGTAAAAAGCTTATTGTCATTTTAAACAGTTATTGAGAGGTAAGTAACAGTGGAAAATAATATTTTTGAACTTCAATACGCAATGGACACGTTTTATTTTTTAATTTGCGGTGCTTTAGTTATGTGGATGGCAGCGGGCTTCGCTATGCTCGAAGCTGGCTTGGTACGAGCTAAAAATACCACCGAAATTTTAACGAAAAACGTTGCATTGTTTGCCATTGCTTCGACCATGTACTTAATTTGTGGTTATGAATTAATGTATGACGGGGGTATCTTTTTAAGTGGCACCGCCGGTGTCGTTGATCCCGCAGTCGTTCTAGCTGCGTCCGCTGAAGCCGGCTTTGCTGAAATGAGTGAGTATTCGGGTGCAGCAGACTTTTTCTTTCAAGTTGTGTTCGTGGCCACTGCGATGTCGATCGTCTCGGGTGCCGTTGCCGAACGAATGAAGCTATGGGCTTTTTTGGCTTTTGCTGTTGTGATGACTGGTTTTATTTATCCTATCGAAGGTAGCTGGACATGGAACGGTGATCCGGTTCCCTTTATTGGTGAATTATCCTATTCCGATTATGCCGGTTCAGGTATCGTCCACATGGCAGGAGCGGCGGCGGCGTTAGCCGGTGTGCTTCTGCTTGGCGCGAGAAAAGGCAAGTATGCTGCCAACGGTGCCGTGCAAGCGATCCCTGGGGCTAACTTACCATTGGCCACATTGGGTACTTTTATCTTATGGATGGGTTGGTTTGGATTTAACGGCGGTTCAACGCTTAAATTGGGTGGCATCGAAGCGGCTAATGAAGTTGCGAATGTCTTTCTAAATACCAATGCGGCGGCTTCTGGCGGGTTAATTGCGGCCTTAGTTGTGGCCCGTTTAGTGTTTGGAAAAGCCGACTTGACGATGGCATTAAATGGAGCCTTAGCGGGTTTAGTTGCCATCACTGCCGAACCTGCTGACCCCTCACCATTACTGGCAACAGTCATTGGCGGCATTGGTGGTACCTTAGTGGTAGCGAGCATCGTATTTTTTGATAAGATTAAGATTGATGATCCAGTGGGTGCTATTTCGGTTCACGGTGTGGTGGGTGTTTGGGGTATTTTTGCCGTGTTATTGTCGGACGCAGATGCGACTTTCATTGGTCAATTAACCGGTGCGCTGGTGATCTTTACATGGGTATTTTTTGCGAGCTTAATTGCTTGGAAAATCATTGATCTCATTATCGGTTTGCGGGTCAGTGAAGAGGAGGAGTATGAGGGCGTTGATATTTCCGAATGCGGTGTCGATGCGTACCCTGAATTTGGCACGAAATAAGCTTTTTAGTTAACTTTAAATGTTCAAAAAGAGGGCGTTTAACGCCCTCTTTTTGTGCGCTAACTGAATATTTTACGCGCAATGCGTATTGATCAGGTTAAGATCATGCGTTGGAGTCAATTAATTAATAAAATTGTGTGCAGTTAATCAATGATGGGTTGCCATTTTTCTGATGAACGATTACCTTAACAACCTAGTCGAGAAACCTGCATTTGAACAACCGTGTTTAGGAGTAAAGATATGAAACTGGTAACAGCGATCATTAAACCCTTTAAGTTAGATGACGTCCGTAGCGCACTGTCTGACGTAGGTGTTCAAGGCGTTACCGTCACAGAGGTTAAGGGTTTTGGGCGACAAAAAGGCCATACCGAGTTGTATCGTGGCGCAGAATACGTGGTGGATTTTTTACCGAAAGTTAAGTTAGAAATTGCAGTGTCTGATGGCTTAGTTGACGTTGTTATTGAAGCCATTACCGGTTCAGCGAATACAGGTAAAATTGGTGACGGAAAAATATTCGTGGCTAATTTAGAGCAGATTGTTCGTATTCGTACTGGTGAAGTGGGTGATGATGCCGTGTAGTTCTAGAGCAGTGACACCACTGAAATGAAAAAGCCGCATCAGCGGTTTTTTTTTACCGGTAACTTTATTGGTTTAAATGCCGGTAACCCCCCACAGGTCACTGATCAACGGATAATCAGTGCAGGCCGGTTGCCATAGAAGTCCCCGCAATATGATAAATATTTCCTTTTTGTCAATTGTGGCCGTTGGCCTCGCTGGCCACAATATCTTGTGTTGGTTAACCACCGTTGCTAAAAAACAAACAGCGATGCGTTAAAGTGGACAAAAGCCAGTGGCGTTCTTTGAATTCTTGACTATAACTATACACGGCTCTCGTGAGTTTTGCTGCTGAGTACTGCGGCAAAGTCACTGACGATAAGGGCTGAGTTATTGGGCTCACTCACCAAAGACCGTATCTCGTTAACCCAAAACCTTAGGTAATGCAGTCATGGCTAAACACAGCAAAGGCAAATCGATTTCTTCTATTGCCTCACCCGATTTGAATTTCATTGGTTCGAAAGACGAGCATGCAGAAACAAGAAACGCAGCCAGTCGGCAGAGGGTTCGCTCAGAATTGGACAATGAAGTCGAAAGATTCTTAAACGCCGGCGGCAAGATTAATAACATTGAAGCCAATATCATGGGTGATCCCCCCCGCAAACCCGAAAGCAGTTACGGTAGCCGACCTATTTAGCTGGTTTGCTGCATCGACCTTATCGTGTCTATGAGCGCCCCGGTACTCTCAATGACGGCATCGGCTGAATAATGTTGAGCGGCCTCGATATCTTCAGGTGCTAAATAAGGGGTAGATGGTGCTGGCCGGTGTTCATCGTTCGTTAACCAAATAGCTTTAAACCCTGCACGTTTAGCCCCTACCACATCGCAGTAAAAGTCATCACCGACATGAACCACTTGGTTGGCCGCAATGGGCGCATCAAAATTTGTGTTGATGTGGTGCAAAGCGGCGGTAAAAATGCCCGTTTGCGGCTTACTCATATTGAGCTTTTCTGCCGATAAAGCAAATGAAAAGAAACGTCCGATAGCGGTTTGTTTAACATCTGCATTGCCGTTGCTGATTGAGCCAATAATGAAGTTTTTTTGCAAAGTCTCGAGCATCGACTCAACACCGGCATAGCAATTAACCTGCTGACGTAACGCGTAATGGACCTCGAATGCCGCCGCTGATAATGCAATGGCGTCTTGATGGCTGTAGCCACATTCAGTAGCCATTGCTTTAATCGTCTCTATTCGTAATTGACTAATTTGATTTTTAAACGCATCAGAACGTGAGAAAATCTTAAATCGATAAGCAGCAATGTCTTCTACGCTGAACTTGTCGGTTAAGGGTTTGGCATTTTCTTGCAACCATTTATAACACTCTGTTTCAGCGTTAATCAATGTTGGTTTAAGTGGCCAAAGGGTGTCGTCCAAGTCGAACGTAATGGCTTTAATCGGTGAGGTCATTGTTGCTTTTGGCCTTATTTTTTTGTCGTTGCGCACGAGGGTGTGCTTGGTCGTATACGCTGGCTAAATGCTGAAAGTCTAGGTGTGTGTAGATCTGAGTGGTTGACAGATTAGCATGCCCAAGTAACTCTTGAACAGCACGGAGATCACCGCTGGACTCCAGTAAATGACTGGCAAATGAATGCCTTAACATATGCGGATGTAAATGTTGTTGTTGATCGAGTTGCTGGCCTGCTAACTTAAGTCGTTGCTGAATCGCGCGATGGGATATTCGTTGGCCACGAGAACTGACAAAAAGCGCTGTTTGTTCTGGTTGGGTTAGGTTGGGTCGCACAGCAAGCCACGCGCTAATCGCTTTGAGTGCAATGGCGCCTAGCGGTACCAGTCGTTGTTTATTTCCTTTGCCCATGACTGACACTAAGCCTTCAACGTGGTCGACATCGAGCAGGTTTAAATTGGCTAGCTCGGCGAGCCTAAGGCCAGCGGCATAAAACGTTTCCATCATGGCTTGATCGCGCAGTGCGAGTAAGGCGCTATGACTAGCTCGGCCTTGAGCACCAACCGCTTGCTGATGGCTTTTTTGCTGATGGTCGAGTAAGCCTTTGAGTTGATCGACGTCCAGCGTGACCGGTAATTTTTTAGTGCCTGCGGGTGCGCGAATACCGTCTGCAGGGTTGTAGTCAATTCTTAGCACCCACTGACTTAAGTGCTGATTAGCGTACGAGAAAAAACTGCGGATGCTGGATAAACTGCGTTGTATCGATGCCGCAGACAAGCCTTGTCGGTTAAGTTTAGCGGCAAACTGCCTGACTAATGCTGCGTCGATAGCGGCGATAGAGTGGCACTGATGATTCGCACAATAAACGGCTAGCTTATTTAAATCGGCACGATAGGCAGAGGCGGTGTGTTTTGACAATCTTCTCACCGATAGTAAATACTCAATGAACGATACGATCGCTTGATTGATTTCATTGCTGGGTGGCGGTTGTGTATTAGTCATGGCGGCTAATTTATTTAGCGGCGTAAAAACGATGCATTAAAGCAGCTAAAATATCGCACAAATAGTCGAGAAAAAGTGTGCCGGTTTCGTGATTGTAATGGTCACTATTATGATGAGCGACGGCTACTAGGAGGGTGCTAATGCCGTGCTGATGAGTCAGCTCCTTACTCGCAATGGCTGCCGAGCCAATGGCAT
>DDED01000219.1:19435-23279 GCA_002336035.1 Cellvibrionales bacterium UBA1963 | reverse complement strand
TGCCGAGCCAATGGCATACTGACTGCCATTAAAAATAAATTCAGCTTCAGTTTCTCTAAGGGTACCGCAAAGAGACGTTTTATTTTGCAGTATGCCGGCAATAGCCTGTTCAGCCTCCGCCATGGTTTTGTGAAACCGCTGATTTAAATCATTGTCATGGGTCTCTGAATGATTAATTAATAACACGCTAACCGACTCGACACCAAAGCTTTTGGCCAGCTTTTCTTCGAGCATCTCAAAAGTTTGGGCGATTGATCGGCAGTTAATTAAATCAATGACCAGCGACTGAGTGGTCTGCAATAAGCCGTCGTTTTCTTTGGCGGCTTGGACAAATTCACTGAGTTTATGTCGAGTTTGCAGGCTGGTTTCTCGTAAGATGGCCACCTGTCGTTCCACTAATGAAACCGCGCTGCCGCTATTGTGTGGCAGGGCTAATTCAGCCAATATGTCAGGGTGCTCAGCAAAAAAATCGCTGTTCTCTGTCAGATAATTTGCGACAGATTGTGCCGATAGCGGTGCACTGCTGACTTGGTCGCTAGCGACTGAAGGGTTATCTTTAGAGGTTAAATTTGCGGTTGTCATAGGTTTATTTTTCCGTCAAATACTTTAGTTGCGCCGCCGGTCATTAATAAAGATGCGTCGTTACCTGACCATTGAATGGTTAGTTCACCGCCGAGTAAGTGCGCCGACACTTTATCTGATAATAGGCCACGATGAATGCCCACTGCCACGGCCGCGCAGGCGCCGCTACCACAGGCTTGAGTTTCCCCTACGCCGCGCTCATAGACACGTAACTTGATTGTGTCTCGATTAATAATTTGCATGAAGCCAACATTCACTCGCTTCGGGAAGCTGGCATGACCCTCTAATACAGGACCCAGGGTGTCGACATCGGCTGTGTGTATATCATCAACGATAATCACGGCGTGTGGATTGCCCATTGAAACAAGGTTGACTTCAGATACGCCTAAGTCATGCTGCAATAAAAAAGTGTTGTGGTGGCCACTCGGTGGCTGATCGGAAACAAAAGGCAGTGCGGTTGGCTCAAGTATAGGTGTGCCCATATTCACGCTAACGGTTTTTGCGTCTTGTATCTGGATAATAATCTCGCCACATTTTGTGGAAACGCGTAGATTTTTTTTACCGGTAAGTCTTTTGTCGAAGACAAACTTTCCAAAACAGCGTGCACCATTACCGCACTGTTCCACTTCATTACCATCAGAATTATATATTCGGTAGTGAAAGTCGGTGTCGACAGATCGGGGGGCTTCGACTAACAATAACTGGTCACAACCAATGCCGCGCTGGCGATCAGTCACATGTAAAATCTGTTGCTGGCTGAGTTCTATATTCTGTGAAAGCAGATCGATCACCACAAAATCGTTTCCAAGGCCATGCATTTTTGTGAATCGTAATTGCATAATATTATCAACTGTCTCGATAGATTATTAATTAACAAGTCGCATTAAACAGTTTTTTCGCTTTTCATTAAATCATCAATGGTTTCGCGTTCACGAACCAAATAAGTTTGATCGCCATCAATCATGACTTCGGCAGCGCGACCGCGACTATTGTAATTAGACGCCATAACAAAACCATAGGCGCCTGCAGTGCAAATGGCAAGCAGGTCGCCTTCAGCAATAGCAAGGTGTCGATCTTTGCCTAAAAAGTCTCCGGTTTCACACACTGGACCAACCACATCATAGTCTTTAGGCAGTCGATCTGCTGATTCAATTACAGGCAAAATTTCCATCCAAGCTTGATACAGTGCCGGTCGTAATAAATCGTTCATTGCCGCGTCAACTATAGCAAAGTTTTTCTGATCGTTATTTTTAATGGTGTCGACACGGGTTAATAGAACTCCGGCATTGGCTGCTATCGATCGACCCGGCTCCATAATCAATGATTGGCTGCGCGCAGCTAGGGTGTCGAGTAAAATATTGACGTAATCCTTTGCGCTTGGCGGTTGTTCGTCTTGGTAACGGATGCCAAGGCCGCCACCAACATCAATATGAGACAACACGATGCCTTCATCGGCCAAGGTGTCGACCAACGCCAGCACTCGTTGTAACGCATCGGCAAACGGTTCGACTGATACCAGCTGCGAACCGATGTGGCAGTCAATGCCAATAATGTTTATTGCGCTAAGGCTATTGGCATGACGATAAACGCGCAGCGCTTCGTCGATATCAATGCCAAACTTATTTTCTTTTAAGCCCGTTGAAATGTAAGGGTGCGTCTGAGCATCCACATCGGGATTAACGCGCAATGAGATCGAGGCTATTTGCCCTCGCTCGCAGGCAATAGTGTTAATGCGCTGTAACTCAGTTTCGGACTCGACATTAAAACAATGGACACCCACGTCTAAAGCGCGAGTAATTTCAGCAGGCGTTTTTGCCACTCCTGAGAAGACCACTTTTGCGGGGTCGCCACCGGCGCGTAAAACACGCTCGAGTTCACCGCCAGAAACAATATCAAAACCACTGCCAAGCTTTGCTAGTACGCTCAATACTGCCAAGTTAGAGTTGGCTTTAACTGCATAGCAAATTAAATGCTGGTTGTCACCGCGATTATCGAGCGCTTGACGATAGCCAAGATAGTTTTGTTCTAACGCTTGGCGTGAATAAACATAGCAGGGCGTAGAAAACTCATCGGCTACTAAGGCCAAGGATTTTTTTTCAGCCATCAGCTGGCCATTGTGATAAAAAAAAGCTGACATTGTTAACCTTAATTCTTTGTGTTGGCAGGGCTGGAAAATGGTGTATTGACTGGCTCTGCGGTGGTTGGTAAATATAATGAACCCGTTTGACCGCAGGCTGACAAACTAATAATCATTAACATCAATAACGCACGATGAGCGATGGCTGTTGTCGATAGCATGAGGATTTCCCTGATTTATTCGTATAAACGCGCAGGAATTTAGCGCGCACTAATTATTTGTTTAGCCCTAGCTGCCGCTAGTCTAACTTGGTTTGGCGCTGTGCCACCAAAGTGATCACGGCTGGCGACAGAACCCTCTAATGTTAATACAGCAAATACATCGGCAGCAATGAGTGGACTAAAATTCTGTAACTGTTCTAATGGCAGTTCACTCAGGTCACATTGCTGCTCAACACAAAGAGCCACTGCATTACCGACGATTTCATGAGAGTCACGAAAGGGAATGCCTTTTCGAACTAAGTAGTCTGCTAAGTCTGTTGCCGTTGAAAAACCTTTGCCGGCTGCGATACGCATATTATCGATCTTAGGTGTGATGGCTGGCACCATATCGGCATAGGCCGTGAGGCAATCAAGTAGCGTATCAATGGTGTCGAACAAGGGTTCTTTGTCTTCTTGATTGTCCTTGTTGTAAGCCAGCGGTTGTGACTTCATTAAGGTTAATAGGTTGACGAGATGCCCTTGAACGCGGCCCATCTTACCACGGACTAATTCAGGCACATCGGGATTCTTTTTTTGCGGCATAATCGATGAGCCAGTACAAAATCGGTCGGGCAGATCAATAAAGTCAAATTGAATAGACGTCCACAGCACTAGCTCTTCAGAACATCGCGACAAATGCATCATGATCATGCTGGCGCAACTGGTAAACTCAATGGCAAAGTCTCGGTCGCTGACAGAGTCTAAGGAGTTTTCAGTGGGCTGACTAAAACCAAGCGCCGCGGCAGTTAATGCTCGGTCGATAGGATAACTGGTGCCCGCTAGCGCGGCGGCGCCCAAGGGAGATTGATTCATCCTTACTTGGCAGTCGAGTAAGCGGCTATAATCACGAGCCAGCATTTCGTTCCAAGCCAATAAATGGTGGCCAAAGCTCACCGGCTGCGCGGTTTGTAAATGAGTAAAGCCA
>DDED01000219.1:4349-19124 GCA_002336035.1 Cellvibrionales bacterium UBA1963 | reverse complement strand
TTGTAAATGAGTAAAGCCAGGCATAATAACATCAGCATGCTGTTCGGCTAAATTAATCAAACCTTTCTGCAGACGGGTTAGCTGTTCTTGAATCGCGTCGATTGCATCACGCAAATAAAGGCGAATGTCAGTAGCAACTTGATCATTGCGCGAACGACCGGTGTGCAGTTTTTTACCGACACTGCCAATTTTATCAGTCAATGCTGCTTCAATATTCATGTGGACATCTTCACGAGCGACCAGCCAGTTGAAATTGCCTGCAGCGATATCCGTTTTAATCGCCTCTAAACCGGCGATAATTTGTTCTACCTCGCTGGTTTTTAGCACGCCAACAGATCCAAGCATAGTGGCATGTGCGATAGAGCCTTCAATATCGTGATGATACAAGCGTTGATCAAAGGACACCGATGCCGTAAATCGCTCGACAAAGGCATCGGTAGGCTCTTGAAAACGGCCACCCCAAAGGCTATTGCTCGCGGCAGATGGCGTGTCGTTATTACTGGGCTTTTTCGCACTCATAGTGATTAACCGTAAGACAAACAAAAGAATCAGCTTTTAGTATATCCCAAGCTAAATCATGCCACTATATTCATGGTCTTTAGACGGGCAGATTACCGTCATTGGTTGGCTTCAAGGCTTTGACAGACGGTTTCATGCCATCTTTTCTCCTCTCCATGACTTTTTATGGCTATTTTTTCACCGTTTGTCGCTCGCAATGAACGGTGGACTTAATCTGTATCCAGTATAAAAATGTTGATATGGGCAAATTGCGGGCTGTTTTTATACGACTTTAGCCGATGATTTGCTTATGATAAGCAAATCATATTGTCCTACCATGGACAAACCCGCTACCAACCACTGAGAGACTGCATGACCCAGGCTGTGACTAAAATCTTGACGATTGCCACGCGTAAAAGCCCATTAGCGATCTGGCAAGCGGAATATATTCGCGGTCAGTTGCTGGCGCTTTTCCCTCAACTGACAATTGAATTATTGCCCATGAGCACACGAGGCGATAAAATTCTTGACGCACCGTTGGCTAAAGTGGGCGGTAAGGGCCTTTTTGTTAAAGAACTTGAGACTGCGTTGCTCGATGGTCGTGCCGACCTTGCCGTGCATTCGACTAAAGATGTCCCCATGGCCCTTCCTGAGGGCCTAGAATTAGCGGTTATTTGCCCACGTGAAAATCCCTATGACGCGTTGGTGTTGGCACAGAACAGCGATAGTGAGCAAGTGCATACTATCACTAAAATGGATGATATAAAGCAAGGTGCAGTTATAGGCACCTCGAGTTTACGGCGACAATGTCAGCTTCAGCAGCGACGACCAGACCTGCAGTTTTTATCGTTACGTGGCAATGTGAACAGCCGTTTGGATAAGCTGGATAATGGCAAATACGACGCTATTATATTGGCCGCCGCAGGTCTAGAGCGGCTCGGTTTGGCCCATCGCATCAGTCTTATTATACCTCCGCGATGGATGTTGCCGGCGGTCGCTCAAGGGGCATTGTCGATCGAATGTCGGTCAAGCGACGCCGCGACAAAGGCATTACTTGCCTCATTAAATGACCGACCCACCAGTCTTTGCGTCAGCGCTGAAAGAGCAATGAATCGACGTTTACACGGTGGTTGCCAGGTCCCTATTGCGGGTTTTGCGCAATGGAGTGCCGACGGTGATCGTTTGCATCTTGAGGGCCGAGTGGGCGCGATAGACGGCTCACAATTATTGATTGAGTCCGGTCATACTGACCATCAATTATCGGTGAAGTATGCACAGAGCCTCGTAGCGGCTGAGCAACTGGGCAAAGAAATTGCCGAACGATTACTCGACCAAGGAGCACAGGCTTTATTGGATCAAGTCGATGGGTAACTTGCGCGTGCTGGTGACGCGACCCGAAGGCCAACAAGATCAACTGGTTGAGGTGTTGGCCCAAGCGGACATTGACAGCCGATGTCTGCCAATGCTGGCTTTATCGGCATTGAGCCATCCCGCGGATAAGCGGCGAATAAATAATCAGCTTGCGCGGCTAACGCATCAACAGTTGGCTATTTTTATTAGCAGCAATGCGGTTCGCTTTACCGCCAACCACTTGGCTACCTTGTCTGTAACTTGGCCAGCTCAACTGCCTTGTCTTGCCATTGGTGCCAGCACTGCTAAGGCGATCGAGAGTCAAGCATGGCCACAAGTATACGACCGCCACAATGGCGACCGTCAACAACCATTTACCAGTGAAGGGTTGCTCGAAAAAACAGCGCTGCAGTCGATTGCAGGGCAAAACATCATGATTTTTCGTGGCCGCGGTGGTCGTGAGCTTCTGGCTGAGGAGTTGGTCGCACGGGGCGCAACGGTTAATTATTGCGAGCTGTATCAGCGCAGTCAGCCCGAGTATGATGGTTCTATCTTGACGGAGTATTTAGGTTGGGCCGATGGCGGTCAGCCGATAGCCGCGATATTATTCGCCAGTGGTGAAACCTTAAGTAATTTTTGCCAGCAGATAGAGCGTGAAAAATTATCTGAAGATGTCTTTGATGTTGCGGTAGTGGTGCCGTCGCAACGTATTTTTGAGCAGGCAAAAGCTGCTGGATTTAGCCGCGTTTATCTCGCAGCGAATGCTAGCGCAGAAAGTTTTTTAGCGGCATTGAAAGCCAGTATAGTGTAATGTTTCGATGTGAGTGGGCATCACTATCAACAGTGGAGTGAGAACGATTGAATGAGCAAACAACAAACCACAAATAAGGATGCTATTGAAGATGCGACGATTCTCGAAGAGCAGTCGTTTACATCAGACACTGCAAACGCGCCACGAAATAAAGCGGCTATTCTTGCTGTTGTTCTCGCTACGATCGCTTTACTCTTAGCTGCATCTACCGCGTGGATGCAATGGCAACAGCAGAAAATGTTTCAAAAGTTAAGCTATGACAGTAAAGCGGTTAGTCAGACTTTGTTTGTTTTAAACAATCGATTAGAAAAAGCAGAGGAAGCGCGGGCGCAGAATCAAAAAAATCAACAACAGGTGGCGACTTTAAGCCGCAAAAAAATCACTACGATCAATCAGCAAGTTGACTCAAATAGCCGGCGCCTGATGCTGGTTGCTAATACCACTTCGGATGATTGGCAAATGGCTGAAGTGGAATACTTATTGCGCTTAGCTAGCCAACGCCTATTGATCGCAAAAGACGATCGTACGGCGCTTAATCTATTGGCCAGCGCAGACACCATTATTGTCTCATTAGCTGATCCTAGTTGGTTTGATTTGCGCACAGCCATTGCAGCTGATCGCTTAGCCATTGCCAGTGTTGATAATATAGACGTCGACGGCTTATTTTTAAGGCTGGCAGCCATTAGTGCAAACATTGAATCATTGCCGTTGTTGCGAGATCGGCTGCAGCGAAGAGCCGTCAACGTTATTGAGGAGCCTTTAGAGCCTAACGATTTATCACCAGTGTTAGCATCACTGCAGCAAATCGTATGGCAAACATGGCAAGAGTTAAAAACGTTGGTAGTGGTTCACTCTAATGCCGAGCCAGTCAAACCTTTACTGCCGCCTGAGCAGCGCTACTATTTACGCAGTAATTTACGACTACTGATAAACCAAGCGCAACTCGCTTTAATCGATAGCCGGCAGCCCAGTTATCATCAAAGTTTAACGCAAGCCGTGCAGTGGTTGAATGACTATTTTCAAACAGATGCCGCTTCCATAGAGACTATTTTAATTGAGCTCGATCAGTTGGTAAAAATTGATATCAGTCAGCCATTGCCTGGCCTTGAACAATCGTTAATGGCACTTAAAACGGCTAAAAAAAATCGTCAGTTAGCAGCGAGTCTAGCGACTGAATCACAGTTAGGACAGACAGAGAGTCGGCGCAAAGATCAGGAAAAAAAACCGACAGCAATAAAGCCACAAGTTATTATAGGTGAGCAATAATGCGTCGTTGGTTTATAGTATTTCTTTTAAGTTTACTGGCGACCAGTTATATCTTTTTGCGATTAGAAGACGGTGGCGGTTACTTGCTAATTGTTTTAGCGGGCAAGCAGATAGAAATGAGTTTGATGGTGGCAGCTGTTATTAATGCGCTGTTATTCATTGCTTTGTTTTTGGTATTAAGGGTCATTCGTGCGGTGTTCGGTGGAAAGCACGGGCTCATTAGCTGGGCACGTAAGCAGCGAAGTATGAATCGAACCACGCAGGGTTTAATTGCTTTTGTTGAAGGTCGGTGGGACTTTTCTCGAAAAACACTGGCTCGATCAGCCGACAATTCACCGACACCATTAATCAATTATTTATTTGCTGCCCGTGCGAGTTCAGCGGCGGGAGACAGTAAAGCGGTTGATAAGTTTTTGAAGCAGGCAGAGTTGTCGACCAAAGGGGCAGACGTTGCTATTGGCTTGACTCAGGCTGAGTTGCAGATTCAAAACAATCAATTCGAGCAAGCGTTAGCAACGTTAATTAGAGTTAGAAAAATCAAGCATAAACATCCCGAGGTATTGACCTTATTACTGCGTGTTTATTGCCAATTAAATGATTGGGACCAAGTTTTAAAGCTATTACCCAGTCTCAAGAATAGTGACCGCTTTAGTCCTGATGAATTACTTGAGCTAGCTCGTCAAGCCTGTTTTGAAAAATTAAAGCGCGCTGCCATGCTACCAGAGAGCCACCAGTTGTTAGAGCAATGGCGGCAATTGCCTGCGGAGCATAAAAAAGATCAGCGCTTAGTTATTTGCTATGCTGAACAGTTGATAAAATGTGACTTGCATGATGAAGCCGAGCAACTCTTAGCCGAAAAGATTCAGCGGCATTACCAGCCTGAGCTTGTGAGTCGATACGGAGATGTTGTTTCATCAAAATTGGCCAAACAATTGTCGCTGGTTGAAAAGCTGTTGCCAGTACACGCTAATGATGCAACGTTACTTTTTGCTGTTGGCAAAATACATTTAGCGTTAAAGAATGTCCAGCTTGCAGAGGAATTTTTAAAGCGCAGCCTCCGTCATGGTCAACTTCCTGGCACCGCCGCTTTATTGGGCCGACTCTATAGCCAGCGTGGCCAGTATCAAAAAAGTGCCGAGGCTTATGCTGCAGAAATTTCAGAAAGATAGCGCGCTGACATGATTGGCTTAGCTATCGCCATAAGTACACAAGTAGGCACTGGCTTCCGAAACTTTTAGATCAAATGTTTGATTGGCGGCAACGGTAAAAATCTCTCCGGCTTGAAACTCATGCCAATTATCTTGGCCCGGTAATTTCACGGTCAGCGCACCACTTACCACTGTCATGGTTTCGAATTGAGCGGTATTAAATTGGTATTCACCGGCGGCCATCACACCGACAGATGATTTTAAGCCTTTGCCTTGAAAGCCAATTGATTTAACTTGGCCATCAAAATATTCATTTACATTTAGCATTTCATTAACCTCTTTGGCATCTCGTTATTAATGATCAATAGATTTATTTTATGATTGTGGCTTCTTTCTTGCGTCGGATGTTTTTCGGCGCGGACGACTTTTTTCAGTGGCTTTAGTGTTACTTGATTCTGTATTTGGCGAAGGTTTTTTCCGTTTTACCGCAGTATCTTTTTTATCAGTCGTGGGTTTTTGGGGCGTTTTTTTATCGGTATTTTGCGTTCGGCTTAAACGCATTGGTTGACCTTTAACGCGGACTTTTTGCAGTAGCTGAAAAATATCTTTGGGCATGCCGGGTGGCAAGCCAACTAGGCTATGATCATCATTTAACTCGATCCGGCCAATGTATTCGCGATCAATACCTGCTTCATTGGCTAATGCGCCAACAATGTCTTTGGGTTGGACACCGTGATTGTGACCTGCTTCGATACGATATTTTTCCAGCTCGACACTGTCTTCACGCCGTGGTTTACGCTGCTTTTTTTCGCCACGTTCTGAGCGACTACCGCGGTCATTCCGTTCATCACGCGATGGCTTTTCACGGCGTGGTTTTTTACTTTCTGGCGGTGGTAATAATTGTTCTAATGAATACAGTTCGCTTAATAATGCGGCGGCCAACTGTTCTGCTGGTAGCGTCAATGAGGTACTCAATTCGCTAATCCATTGATGATAGATGGGGGGCAACTCCCCTTCAATTTTAGCCGCCAATACTTCAGCAAGCTTTGACTTGCGTTGTTCAGCCATTTGTTTGGCGGTTGGTTTTTCCCAGCCATTCAGTTTTTGTTTAGTGTCTTTTTCAATAATACCCAGCAAGCGCCTTTCTCTGGGTTGCACAAACAATAAGGCTTTGCCCGATCTACCGGCCCGTCCTGTTCGGCCAATACGGTGAACGTAGGCTTCAGAATCGTAGGGAATATCAAAGTTTATTACGTGACTAATTCGTTCGACATCGATACCTCTGGCTGCGACATCAGTGGCGACTAAAATATCAAGTTGTGATTTTTTTAAACGAGAAATAGTTTTTTCGCGAATCGGCTGACTAATGTCACCATTAATAGCCGCCGCGACATAACCACGGGCATTCAGTTTTTCTGCGACCGTCACTGTTGCCTCTCGGGTGCGGACAAAAACAATCACGCCCTCGGTCTCTTCGGTTTCTAAGTAGCGAGTCAGGGCGTCTATTTTTTCATTTTGGTTAACAATTAAAAAGGCTTGTTCAATGGTATCAACGACAGTGGTTTTGGCCTCGATCTTTATTAGTATCGGCGATTTCACATGACGCTTAGCAATTTGACGAATACGGTCTGGCATAGTGGCCGAAAACAACGCGGTCTGTCGCGTTTCAGGGGTTTCAGCCAAAATGGTATCGACATCATCAATAAAGCCCATTCGCAGCATTTCGTCGGCTTCGTCAAGCACCACCGTTTTTAACTCATTCAGCTTTAGGCTTTTTCTACCGAGGTGATCAAGAATTCGGCCTGGGGTGCCAACCACAACGTGGGCGCCGCGTTTAAGTGAGCGCAGCTGGCCGCGTATGTCCGCGCCGCCGTAAATTGGCAACACATGAAAGTTTTTCATGTGGCGGGCGTAAACTTGAAAAGCCTCAGCGACTTGAATGGCAAGTTCGCGGGTTGGGGCGAGCACCAAGGCTTGCGGGGCGGTCTGTTTTAAATCAATCTTGGCTAAAATAGGCAGGGCAAAGGCTGCGGTTTTACCCGTACCGGTTTGCGCTTGGCCAATAATATTACTGCCATCAAGCAGGATCGGAATGCTTTTTTCTTGTATAGGCGATGGGCTTTCATAACCCAATTGCTTTATCGCGCGCAATAAGGGGTCAGGAAGGCCAAGATCGGCAAATAACGTTTGTTCGGGTTCTTTTTGCATGATGGCGCCAGTGTGAAAGGCGCTACTGTTTCCAGTGCATCACAACCAGAGAGTGCTAAATGGTTGTTTAGGCGAGTAGCGACGTAAAAAAAAAGCATTGTACTCTTTTTAGCGGCATTAGACAGCGTGGTATGAGAGCTAAAACCGCACAATAAGGCGTAAATTAGCCAGATTCGTGCGCTTTAGAGGGGAAGTATCGGCCAAAGAGCGAAACTCTTTGGCCGATCGGTCGTAATCAGGCCACTTGTTCGTGAAATGGCTTGATCATATTTTCAGCATACCAATTGATCATTTTAGTTTTTTCTTCGACTGACTTGTCGTCAGCTTCCTTACCGTAAACATCGCGGAAAGCAATAATGACTTCCGTAACGCCTATGGCATGAAGCTGCAATAAACCATCAACCGAGAAAGAGTCGTGTGACATGGCTTGAATTTGAAACGGAAGGTGATCACGACCATACTCCTTACGGAATGCATTAATGGTGTCGATCATTGTTTTGTATTCATCAATTTTGCCGCCAGCAGCGATCCAGCCGTCGCCTAACCGGGCGGCGCGGCGCAGGGCAGGTTTAGCGTGACCGCCCACTAGTAGAGGCACATGAAAATCGGGTGTTGGTGTTAATTTAATTGAAGCAAGGTCAAATATCTCACCTTTGTATTCAAAGTATTCACCTGTCAAGAGGCCGTTAATGATTTCCATCATCTCGTCCATGCGCTTGCCGCGTTTTTCCCAGGCTATTTGAGTGGCTTCGAAGTCTTCTGGCCAAGGGCTAATGCCGACGCCAAAGTCAAAGCGATCGCCTATGAGCGCCGCCATACTGCTCAGTTGCTTTGCAACGATAGATGGTTGACGGACGGCCAATTTAATGACCGAGGTAGAAAAGCGAATTTTCTCAGTTTGTGCCGCAAGGTAAGGAATCAGTACAAACGGTTCAATAAAGGGGACGCCGTCCAGAAACTCACGGGTCCCATCGCTGTTGTATGGGTAGCAATCGGACCCTTTTTCTGGGTAACAAATGCTATCTGGGAATGTAAATGTGTCGAATCCTGCCGCTTCTGCCGCTTGGCAAAGCGGTAAATATTGTTCTGTAGGACACATGGTTGCGTGGAAGGCAAATTTCATAACATCACTCTCATTGTGTAAATCAGTTGATTTTAAATTATAGTTTAAGATGCATCAGTGACTATTATTCATAATTTTATGCATCATACATCGGCTTTATACGTCAATTATTCGTCGCTGGATGGCTACTTCGATCGATTTTAGCCCCGTATGACAGGTCTGTCATTTTTACTGAGTTGCAGCATTGCCCAGTCAATATGTTCATCGACTAGAGCCGAAAAGCCGCGCTGAAGCATTAAAGCGGCATGCGCTTGAGCACTGTTTTCACCATTGCCAATTCCTACCGCCAAGTTGCGCAGCCAGCGCTCATAACCAATACGACGAATAGCGGAACCTTGGGTGTGCCGCTCAAACTCGGCTTGTGTCCACAAAAAAAGATCCACCATATTGGCTTGGTCGAGGCCGTGTCGAGGTTTAAAGTCGTTTTCATCCGTGGGTTTGGCGAATTTATTCCAGGGGCAAATTAACTGACAGTCGTCACAGCCAAAAACTCGATTGCCTATTAATGGGCGCAGGTCAATAGGAATGCTGGTTTTTAATTCAATGGTGAGATAAGAAATACAGCGTCTTGCGTCTAATTGATGGGCTGCAACAAAGGCGTTGGTCGGACAAATATCCAAGCAGGCTGTGCAGCTGCCGCAGTGTTGGCTGGTCTGCGGCCTGTCGACCGGTAAAGGTAAATCGGTGAACAACTCGCCCAAGAAAAACCACGATCCCATAGAGGGATTGATCAGCATGGCGTTTTTACCGATCCAACCCAATCCCGCCTTTTCAGCCAAGGCGCGCTCAAGGACAGGGGCGCTATCAACAAAGGGACGAGGAGAATGTTCACCAGCTTGGTCAATGATTTTATCGGCTAATTGTTTAATTCGCTTGCGGATCAATTTATGATAATCACGGCCAAGGGCATAACGTGAAATATAAGCGGTGCGTGGATGGTCGAGTATTTTCACGGTTTCAACGTCGGGTGGCAAATAGTCCATACGCAAGCTAATGACCCTAAAGGTATGAGGGTGTAAGGCTGAAGGATTTTGACGGAGGGCTTCACGGTCGGCCATATAGGCCATCTCACCGTGATGATTTTTTTCGAGCCAGCGGCGCAGGTGGGCGCTGTGTTCGCCCAGATCAGTGTCGGTAATACCGACTTGCTGAAAGCCCAGCTCGCGGCCCCAGCGTTTAATATCGTTAGCCAATGCGGCCAAAGCCGCGGTGCTCATTGAATTGAGCGGCGGACTGGGGCTGCTAGTGGCTTTGGCACAGTCTTTCACAGAAATAACCCGTGAGTGAAGAGTCTAAGACCCTTATAATACCTTTTTGGCGGCAAAATGTTCAACCGTTGGTGGTCGTCGCAGCTTAGGTGAAAACAACCCATGAAACTCAGCGCAACACTCAATGATGAAGCGGCGACAGTCGCATTAGGTCACAGTTTTGCGAAAGCTGCAGCCAGTTATGGCCTGTGCGTTTATTTCGTTGGTGATTTGGGTGCCGGTAAAACCACGCTTTGCCGTGGCATTATTCATGCGTATGGCCACCGGGGTGCCGTTAAAAGCCCCACTTATACCTTGGTTGAGCCCTACGATGTCACGGATACACCCTCACCCTTAACGCGGCAGGTCTATCATTTTGACCTGTATCGACTGAGCGACCCTGAGGAGCTTGAATTTCTTGGCTTAGACGATTACTTCAGTGGCGAGGCCTTGTGCTTAATTGAATGGCCAAACCGCGGCAATGGTTTTATTCCCGATGCCGATATTGAATTCTCACTGCGCCATGCTGTCTGTGAAAAGGCACGCCCTCAAAAAGTGAGTCACACAGTCCCAGCAGAATTAGATAAGCGTTTAATTGGTGTGCGTGCATATTCTGATGCAGGGACGCACGTTTTAACAGCGCTGCATCGGTTGTATCCTGCACTTGAAATCGATGATGAAAATAAGCTGTGCAATGAGTAAAGGCTGGGTTTACGGTATGCTGATAATCAATGGAACTTGAATGAAAAACTATCTCCTGCAATCAATTATTAGCCGTCTCTTGATGGCGCTGCTGTTGAGTTTGTCGGGGCCACTCATGGCTGCCAATATAGATGATACTCGGTTGTGGCGAGCGCCAGACCATACTCGCTTAGTGTTGGACCTGTCGGCAGCGGTGAATTATCAAACCTTTGTGTTGAGCAATCCAGCCCGGTTTGTGATTGATATTCAAGACACCAAATACCGGCGAAGTGTAGCGTCAAAATTAAAGGCGCTAGACTTGAGTAATGCCCCCATTGCTAAGATTCGCTCTGCAAAACGTAATTCATCTGATTTACGGATTGTGTTAGAGCTAAAAAGCACCGTGCAGGCAAGAGTATTTACTTTGCCTGCTAATCAGCAAGTGGGGGAGCGATTGGTCGTTGATCTTTACGATGCTCAATCGGCAGAGTCGACAATTAAAAGCGCGACCCAGCGCCAAGGCCGGCGTGACATTATTATTGCACTTGATCCCGGTCATGGTGGCGAAGACCCCGGCGCCTTAGGGCCTAAAAAAATTCGTGAAAAAGCAGTGGTCTTGGCCATTGCGCAAAAAACGCAGGCGGCTTTTAATCGCCGCGCGGGATATCGAGCAGTGTTAATCCGTGACGGCGATTATTATATTGGGCTAAGTAAGCGTCGTGAAAAAGCCAGAGCAGCGCAGGCTGATTTTTTTATATCGATTCATGCCGATGCTTTTACCGATAAGCGAGTCAGTGGCGCGTCGGTTTATACCTTGTCTGATCGAGGTGCTTCCAGTGGTATTGCAAAGCATTTGGCGCAAGAAGAGAATAAAACTGACTTAATTGGCGGTGTGTCACTGGCTAATCAAAGCCCAATGGTAGCAAGTGTGTTATTGGACTTAAGCATGAACGCTCAGCGTGACCACAGTTTCAAAGCGGGTCAGGCCATTGTTAAGCGTATGGAGGCCGTGACGCCGCTGCATAAAAAGACTGTTCAGCATGCTGCTTTTGCTGTATTAAAAACTCCTGATATTCCGTCAGTATTAGTTGAAACTGGATTTATTTCCAACCCAAAAGAGGCCCGAAGATTGGCCTCTACGAAACATCAGGGAAAACTGGCTGCAGCGATTGTAGCGGGCACCACGGACTTTTTTAATATTTATGCGACACAGGGTACGCTGGTGCATTGGTATAATCACGGCGGTAAACGTTCAGCCGACAGTTATACTATACAAGCTGGCGATACGCTGTCGCAATTGGCGCAGCAATTTTCTGTTTCGCTAACTGATTTACGTCAGTACAATAGCATTCAGAATGATAAAATACGGGTTGGGCAAACGCTCAAAATTCCACCCCAACAATGATAAGATCTTATGACTAAAATAAAAAAACTCGATATTCGTTTAGCCAACCAGATTGCTGCGGGTGAAGTGGTTGATCGACCTGCGTCAGTATTGAAAGAGTTAATCGAAAACAGCTTCGATGCCGGTGCGAGTCAAATCGACGTAGAGGTTGAAGCGGGTGGTGTTAAGCGAATATTAGTGCGCGATAACGGCTGCGGTATTGACCACGATGACATGGCGCTAGCGCTCGACTCTCATGCGACCAGTAAAATTTATAATTTAGACGACTTAGAAGCGGTCACCACCATGGGCTTTCGTGGTGAGGCTTTGGCAAGTATTAGTTCGGTCTCACGCCTGACATTAAGCTCTAACGTTACGAGTCAAGCTGAGAAAGGTTGGCAAGCTCAAAGCGTGGGGCGCGACATGAATGTGGAGTTAAGCCCTACTGCTCGACCCTCAGGAACCACGGTTGAAGTAGAAGATCTGTTTTTTAACACTCCTGCCCGAAGAAAGTTTTTGCGAAAAGAGAAAACTGAGTTTAATCACCTTGATGAGGTTTTTCGTCGGAATGCACTGGGCAGTTTTTCAACAGGGTTAAGTTTAACGCATAATGGAAAGGTCATACACTCGCTTCGCCCTTGTAATGAGTTGCTAGATCGAGAGCGACGAATTGCAAAATTATTGGGTCAGGGCTTTATCGATAACGCCATTCATTTAGATGTTGAATACAGCGGCTACCGATTGCAGGGTTGGGTTGCCCAACCCACATTTTCACGCAGTCAGGCTGACATGCAATACTTTTTTGTTAATCAGCGCGTTATCAAAGATAAGGTGATTGGTCATGCGGTTAGGCAAGCCTATCGCGACGTGCTGTTTCACGGCCGCCAACCGGTATTTGTTTTGTATTTTAGTGTAGACCCAAGTCAAGTTGATGTGAACGTTCACCCTTCAAAGCACGAAGTAAGGTTTAGAGACTCGCGTCAAGTTCATGATTTTATTTATCGTACCTTGCACAAAGCCTTGGCGGATGTCAGGCCAGAGGGCCCCTCATCGGATGGCGATACTAAAGCCTATTCCGCCTCATTAACTGAAGGTCAACTCAGCCAGCAAGGCAGTATGGCTTTAGCCGATGCAGCCGTGATTTATCGCGGCGATCATCAACGTGCAGCGAATGGCCGTGTTATGAGCTCCGCACCAAATAATCGAGTCGGTGGTAATTTTTCATCGACAGGCACTCAAAACGGCGGTTTTTCCTCGAGTCACCAGCAGTTGTATGGCGCTGGCGGTCAAGATTCTGCAGCGGCCGAGGCGCTCAGTCGGCCTGGCGCCGACGGTGAAATACCGCCATTGGGATTTGCCATTGCCCAATTAAAGGGTATTTATATTTTAGCTGAAAACATTGAGGGTTTAATCGTTGTCGACATGCATGCGGCACACGAGCGAATCACTTATGAGCGAATGAAGACGGCACGCGATGACCGTGGTATTCAAGCTCAGCCGTTATTAGTGCCAGTTAGTTTGTCGCTCAGTGATAAAGAAGCTGATTGCGCCGAAGAAGCCAGTGAATTATTTTTAAGTTTGGGCTTTGAGTTACAGCGCGTAGCGTCTGAGTCCATGATCATTCGCCAGATACCGGTATTTTTAGCTTCTGCTGATGCAGAGCTGCTGGTTCGCGATGTGATTGCTGACTTGCTTCAGTATGGCAGTAGCGACCGTATTTTAAATCACATAGACGATATTTTATCGACCATGGCTTGTCATGGTTCAGTGCGCGCTAATCGTCGACTGAGTTTGCCTGAAATGAACGCTTTGCTGCGCGACATGGAGCGCACCGAGCGCAGCGGCCAATGCAATCACGGTCGGCCAACCTGGACGGCAATGAGCTTGGCCGAGCTCGACAAGTTATTTTTACGTGGCCGTTAATGCCGCAGCGTTACCTTCGGCCATTTTTTTAATGGGCCCTACAGCTTGCGGCAAAACTGCCTTGGCTGAATCGATAGCGCAACGATTTCCGATTGAAGTCATTAGTGTTGATTCAGCGCTCATTTACCGGCATATGAATATCGGCACGGCTAAACCCGACGCTGATTTTTTAGCGCGCCTGCCACATCATTTGATTGATATTCGTGATCCTGACGAGCGTTATTCGGCGGCAGACTTTCGTCGCGATGCGCTGCCTTTAATGACGGCGATTACCGCTCGCGGCAACATTCCATTACTGGTTGGCGGCACCATGTTGTACTTTAAGGTATTGCTCGAAGGCATTGCCGAGTTGCCGCCAACAGATGATGCTATTCGGCAGCAAATTTTATCGGACGCGAAACAATGGGGTTGGCCGGCAATGCATCAGCGTTTGGCCGACATCGATCCGCTAACTGCCGCAGCATTGCACCCGAATCATTCCCAGCGTATTCAGCGAGCACTAGAGGTGTATTACTGCAGTGGTGAAGCGCTCAGCAGTCATCAGGCACGGCAACGGTTAGAGGCTTTGCCGTACCGTGTCGCACAACTGGCTTTATGGCCTGAAGCGCGCAGTGATTTGCATGCACGCATAGCACAACGTTTCGACACGATGCTGAAAAAAGGCTTGGTCAATGAATTGCGTGAATTGCGACACAACTTTGATTTGCATCAAGACATGCCCTCCATGCGAGCGGTGGGTTATCGACAGAGCTGGGACTTTCTCGAGCAGCGCATTGATAATCAGCAATTGCTTGAGCAAGGCTTAGCGGCCACAAGGCAGTTGGCTAAGCGGCAGTTAACATGGCTGCGAAAATGGCCCAACCTGCATCGTTTGAGAGTCGACTTCGATGGCCCTTGGTGCTCTGAGCGAACAATTGAGACAAGTTTACAAAAAATTTCCAAACTGCTTTAGGAACTTAGCGGCCAACTGCTGTCGAAACGTGTATACTGTTTTTGTGGCATGCCTTGCATTGTGCTTGCTGATTCCGCCAAAGTGGGCAGTTTTGAGCAAGCCTCTTAGTCAGGCAAAGCAGTTTTCTTAGAAAGAGAGAGCGGTGAACACGTTGTTTGAGTGGTTGAGTGCGCACTTCATGCGC
>DDED01000219.1:0-4014 GCA_002336035.1 Cellvibrionales bacterium UBA1963 | reverse complement strand
CTTCATGCGCATAGATTTCAAGCACGGATCATTGCTGGCTTTAAGCTGGATCAAGTTGATCTCGACCCTCGTTGGTCAAAGCTTGGCTGAGAAATATCCACCTATTGATTGAAGCTTTTCTTCTTTTAACCCATTTGGGAGATCATCATGTCTAAAGGGCATAGCCTACAAGACCCTTACCTTAATTTGCTCCGCAAAGAGCGCATTCCGGTATCTATTTTTCTTGTTAACGGTATTAAATTGCAGGGCCAAATTGAGTCCTTTGATCAGTTCGTTATTCTTCTTAAAAATACGGTCAGTCAGATGGTTTACAAGCACGCTGTCTCCACTGTGGTGCCTGGCCGAAACATTCGTTTACCGATGCAGCATCCTCCCGGTGAAGATGAAGAAGACGCTGCCAGTAGCGATTAATCCAGTATTCGCGGCTTGATAGCTTTTACTTTTACGGTTTGCGGCAGGTCAAGTCTTGTTTTTTGATCGTCACGAGAGCGGCGAGCGCGTACTGTTAGTCCACTGTGATTTCACCACAGGGTATTCACTCGCACAAAATAAAAGCCATGATCAACACTCAGATTCAGCGCCATCGTCACCGGTAAAACTGACCGATGCAGGCACTCTCAACCGCCGTTATTCTGCCTGCCCAGTAGAATTTACTGACCTCGCCCGTTCTGCCGGACTCGAAGTTGTCGACGTTATAACCACTCGACGAGCCAAGCCCACCCCCAAGTTTTTCATTGGCAGTGGTAAGGTCGATGAGATTAAACAGTGGGTTGAGCAGCAGAAAGTCGATGTTGTCATGTTTAATCATGGTCTAAGTCCGTCTCAGGAGCGTAATTTAGAACAAGCCCTGTGTTGTAAGGTCATTGACCGCACTGGATTGATTCTCGATATTTTTGCACAGCGCGCCCGCAGTCATGCTGGCAAATTGCAAGTTGAGCTAGCCCAGCTACAGCATATTTCGACGCGTTTAGTGCGCGGATGGACGCACTTGGAGCGGCAAAAGGGCGGTATCGGCATGCGCGGCCCGGGTGAATCGCAGCTTGAAACCGACCGTCGATTACTGCGCGAAAGAATTCAATGGATTAATGGCCGGCTGGCAAAAGTGAATGGCCAGCGGCAGCAAGGGCGGCGCGCGCGAAAGCGGGCTGAGTTGCCTACGATTGCCTTAGTGGGGTACACCAACGCGGGTAAATCAACATTGTTTAATCGCTTGTCGAATGCTGAGGTGTACGCGGCGGATCAGTTATTTGCCACCCTTGACCCAACATTAAGGGCAATAGACGTGCCTCGGTTTGGAAAAGTGGTCTTGGCTGACACGGTCGGTTTTGTCCGGCATCTACCGCATCAGCTAGTAGCGGCTTTTAAAGCGACACTAGAAGAAGCGGCTGAGGCTGATCTTTTACTGCATGTCGTTGACGCATCCGCCGACGATGTGGGGCTAAATATTCGTGCCGTTGATGACGTATTGGCCGATATTGGCGCGGGTGATATACCGGTTTTACAGGTCATGAATAAAATTGATTGCCTTGAAACGACGCAACCGCATACGGACTATGCAGCCGACCAAACAACTGCCTCGCGGGTTTGGTTGTCGGCTCAGAGTGGCGAGGGCCTAGCCGCGCTCACGGCAGCGATTGCCACCCGCTTAGGTGGCGGTTTTTGGCAGGGTATTCTTGCTTTGCCTGCGAGCCAAGCAAAGCTGAGGGCCCAACTGTATTCTGTGGGTGCGGTGTCTAATGAGGCGTTTACTGATCAGGGCGGTTATCAGTTAACCATTGCGTTCCCGCGAGACGATTTGGTTCGGCTTATTGTTGGTGCGGGTCACGAATTACCGGCTGATATTGCCTCGGTCCAATAAAGCATGAATGCATAACGCGTTATTGCATTAAAGGTCAGTTTGCTGGTTCAAAGGCGGTACTAATACTGATTGTGCTTGCCTTTTTGCATTAGCAAGCGCCGATAGATAAAGATATTTGTTACACTGCATCAATAGTTGAATGGCATGAATATGATTGCCTTTTAAGTCAGACGCAAACTCGGTATGATTTGACTTGTTAAGCTGAAGCAACATCAGATAACGACTAAAATCGCTTTAATTATGATTAACCATGAATAACTCAGGAGTCACTAATGGCTTGGAATGAACCGGGCAATAACTCGGATAATAACGGAGGCGATCGTCAAGGTGGCCGAAAAGACAACGATCCATGGAGTCAGTCCAATCAAGGGCCGCCTGACTTAGATGAAGCGTTAAATAAGCTTAAAGCTCAGTTTAGTGGTATTTTTGGTGGTGGCTCAGGCAAAGGCTCGGGCGGCGGTAAAAAACCTGGTGCAGAAATACCAAAGAGCATCGTCGTGATTGCCTTACTGGCAGTGAGTGCATTCTGGGGATTTTCAGGCTTTTATCAGGTTGACCAAAAAGAACGCGTTGTCATTTTACGGCTTGGCCAATACCACGACACGGTCGGCCCGGGTTTGCATTGGAACCCTTTATTTATTGACCAGCGTTTTTCTGTACTAGTTACCCAAGAGCAGGATTATCGGGTGCGCGGTTTAATGCTCACTGAAGATGAAAATATCGTCGAGGTGCCGATCTCGGTGCAGTACACCATTCCTGACCCCAAAAAGTTTGTTTTGCAGGTACGCGATCCCATTACCAGCTTGCACCATGCCACTGACAGTGCCATTCGTCACGTCGTTGGCGGCACTAAATCGAGTGACGTCTTATCGCAAGGTCGTCAAGCCATGGCTGAAGAAACCAAGGTACGACTGCAAAGCTATTTGGACAGTTACGATACCGGTATTAATATTACGCTCGTCAATATTTTAAAAGCCGAACCGCCCAAAGCAGTCAAATCAGCATTCGATGACGTTATTTCGGCTAAAGAAGATAAAGACCGCTACGTGAATGAAGCGAAAACCTACGCCAATGGGATTGTGCCCGAGGCCCGAGGTAAAGCAGAGCGTATTATGCAAGAGGCAATTGGTTACCGAGAACGGTTAGTTGCCGAGGCCGACGGTGAAGCTCAGCGATTTGTTAAACTTTACAACGAATACCGTAAGGCGCCCGAGGTTACCCGTGAACGACTGTATCTTAATTCAGTTGAGACGGTGATGAGTAATGTAACTAAAGTCTTAATTGACGTTGAAGGCGGCAACAATATGCTGTATCTGCCTCTCGATAAAATGGTGTCTCAGCCCAATACTGTGACGGCAGGTGGTTCGGTGAGTGGCCAGAATGATCTTGTTAGTCAAGTCGCTAACCAAGTCATCGACCGTTTAAGACAAGAACAATCTCGCGCTAGACGCTCGGAGACACGCTAATGTCAAATAGATTACCCATAGTTGTATTGATCGTTGCTTTACTGTTGTTATTGTCATCGAGTATTTTTTACCGTGTTTTAGAAGTAGAAACCGCGGTTAAGTTGCGGTTTGGTGAACTGGTTGAAGCCAACATTAAGCCGGGCTTGCATGTAAAAATCCCGTTTGCTGACGTTATCCGTAAGGTAGATAGACGCCTATTGACACTCGATGCTCGTCCTGAAAGTTTTTATACGGTCGAGAAAAAACGTTTAGAGGTTGACTCGTTTGTTAAGTGGCGAGTGGTCGAGGTTGAAAAATACTATTTGGCCACCAATGGCGATGAAGAGCGTGCAAAAGTATTGCTGGCAAACCGCGTCAATAATGATTTACGTGATGAAGTGGGCTTGCGCACCTTGCACGAGGTTGTGGCCGGTGAGCGTGATCAAATGATGGCAACATTGACTGAACGGTTGCACCAAGCTGCGATGACTGATTTTGGCATTGAAGTGATTGACGTCAGAGTGAAGCGCATCGACTTTCCGCAAGAGGTCAGCAGCGATGTTTATAATCGTATGCGTGCCGATCGAGAAAAGGAAGCGCAGCAGTATCGCTCTGAAGGCCTAGAGCTTGCTGAAAAAATACGTGCCGATGCTGATCGTGAAAAAGTAGTGATTGAAGCTGACGCCTACCGTGAAGCTGAATTCACTCGGG
>DDED01000130.1:3253-3448 GCA_002336035.1 Cellvibrionales bacterium UBA1963 | reverse complement strand
TTCAGCCACTCGGCCACCTCTCCGTTGCTTGTATGACATTGATTATTGTCTAATTAAGCGGGCGGCATCATACCATAACTCAGCAAAAAGCCTAAGCTAAGTTGCCTATTTTATGCTTAGATTTGGTTATTTTTTATCAGATATTCTTAATTATTCTACGGAGGGTCTCATCTGGGATGTAAACTTACCTCAATA
>DDED01000130.1:0-2864 GCA_002336035.1 Cellvibrionales bacterium UBA1963 | reverse complement strand
TCAAGGAAGCTGTTACGATAAAATTCAAATTATCCCTCTGTTTAACTTGGAATCATATAATGATAGCGATTACAAAATCTTTACTACTTTGTTTTTTGGCCTGTGGATCTTTCTTTTTGACCGCGTTTTCCTATGCTGGCGACAATGCATCGGTCTCGTTTATTCGCCCGTTTGATGCGATGACATTAACGCAGGGTGTGAAGCTTTCATTGGGTAAAGAAAAGTTGGGTAAGTTGGGCCAAAAGAAAATCATTACCGTTGACGTGCCTAAGGGTAAGCATAAAGTTCAAACAAAAGTGGGTTTGAGTTTGGCAGTGCCGAATGTCACCGGCTTTAATGGCGCGAAAAAATTCAAGGCAAAGTTAGTGATTGATCAAGATCAGCACTTTTTTAAAGTTGTGTTTAAGCCCGCGATGTTGGGTGGGCAGCATGAGGTTATTGAGATCGATCAGATTGAATTCGCGACATTATCAGCAAAGCTCGAAGAATAGCAAGAATTAATGAGCCTGCTCTTTAGTCATATGATAGGCTATCATTTTTTCGTTTGTTTTGCGGGTCGTCATTTTTATCAGGCAGCGGCTGAATACATAAGCCCCTTCTTATAATAACAGTACTTGATACGGTGAATACAATGGCTCATTCAAATGCGGCGTCGATGCCACTGGTTCAAATACATGGTATTAACGATGTCAGAGTAGACACGGTACCTGTTCCCCTTTGTGGAATAAATGATGTATTAGTCGAAGTCCAAAATTGTGGTATTTGCGGTTCTGACTTAGGCTACATCGCTATGGGTGGTTTTAATAATCCTGATCTGCCAATGCCTCTAGGTCATGAAATGTCAGCGGTTGTTAGCGAAGTGGGTGAACAGGTTTCTAGTATTGCGGTTGGAGATCGAGTGGTGGTCAATCCTATGGAAGTCGATCCGCCAATTGGCAACTTTGGTGTTGAAGGTGGTTTTGCGCCACTTTTACTGGTTCGAGATGTGGCCAATCATCCTAAAGCTTTACTTCACATTCCTAATGATTTAAGTCATCAGCATGCGGCTTTAGTCGAGCCGCTTTCGGTCGGTATGCATGCCGTTCATCGGGGTGAAGTAACGGTCGACGATAACGCCGCCATTTTTGGTGCGGGCACCATCGGTTTATCGGTCGCGTTTGTGCTGCGTTACTATGGCGTAACCGATACCGTCATTATTGACACATCTGCTGCACGCATTAAGCAAGCTAAGCAGTTAGGTTTTCATACCTGTTTAGTGGGTGAAGATGAAATTGCACAAGTGCTGAAGCAGCACCATGGTTCAGTCAGTAGTTACGGCCAATTGATACCAGCAACTGATGTCTATTTAGAAGCGACTGGCGTAGGCAGTGTGTTTGAACAAATGGTTAGCTTGGCAAAAATGCAGGCCCGTTTAGTCGTGGTAGGGGTGCATAAGGCGTCTGCCAGTATTGACTTAGTGTCAGTACTGTCAAAAGAACTATCGATTAAAGGTGCAATGGCTTACCCCGAGGAGTTTCCCGAGGTGTTATCGATGCTCGAAACACTAGGTGATGAAGTGGCGGCTTTAATTACACATCACTTTCCTTTGTCGCAGTTTGATCAGGCTTTAGCGATGGCCAGAGATACCGATCAGGCCATTAAGGTAATGATTGACTGTCAACAATAGCTGACATAGCTTAGTTCGAATAAGCGGCTTCTGCGGCCGCAACAGCGGTGCCACTTTCGATAGACATTCCTTGAGCGATTAAGCAATGTTCTATGGCGGTTAAGCAAAGCCGAACATTTTCAGGTTTTGCGCTAAAGCCCATTAAGCCAATTCGCCACACTTTGCCCGCTAATGCACCCAGTCCAGCGCCAATCTCAAGATCAAATTCGGCTAATAGTTGGCTCCTTAGTTTGGCATCATCAATGCCGTCGGGAATAGTCACTAAATTTAATTGAGGTAATCGATCAGCTTCGTTGACAGGCAAGCTTAGCCCTATGGCTTCTAGCCCTGCGCGTAAAGCTAAATGATTATGCATGTGCCTTGCCCAGCTAGCTTCAAGGCCCTCATCTTTAACGATTAATAATGATTCATGCAATGCATAGAGGGCATTCACTGGTGCGGTATGATGGTAGGCGCGCTTGGCTCCTTGACCCCAATAGCCCATGACTAAATTTAAATCTAAGAACCAGCTTTGAACCGGTGCTTTTCTTTTTTGTATCACCTCAACCGCACGGGGGCTAAAGGTAACCGGTGATATGCCAGGTGTACACGACAGACACTTTTGTGTCCCTGAGTAAACCGCATCAGCACCCCAGCCATCAACATCAACATTGATGCCAGCCAGTCCTGTCACCGTATCAACGATCGATAGCATGCCTGCTTCGCTTGCTAAAGCGCAGAGTCCAGCTGCATTGCTTTGAACGCCAGTTGATGTTTCAGCATGAACAAAAGCTAACGCTTTTGCGTGTGGATTATTACTGATAGCTTTTTTTACTTTTACTAAATCAATTGCGGCTCCCCAGTTGTCTTCGACCATCACGGCTTTTGCGCCACAGCGAATAACATTTTCTTTCATTCGTCCACCAAACACGCCGTTTTGACAGATGATAACGGTTTCTTCTGGCTCAATTAAGTTAACGAAGCAGGTTTCCATACCGGCTGAGCCAGGCGCAGAAACGGGTAAGGTGAGTGCATTGTTGGTTTGAAAGCAAAATTGCAATAGGTCCTTAATCTCATCCATTAATTCAATGAAACTTGGGTCGAGATGACCGACGGTGGGACGGGCTAACGCTGACAATATCCGTGGGTTAACATCAGAGGGCCCAGGCCCCATAAGAATACGTTGCGGTGGATGAAAGCTCATAAAATTCTCTAATAA
>DDED01000116.1:8968-9724 GCA_002336035.1 Cellvibrionales bacterium UBA1963 | reverse complement strand
CGTTTGATTTCGCAATTTTGCTGCACACGGCTGGCAATGGCCGCGAATAATACCAGAGTGCTAAGTGATAAGCCAAATTACCGTGTAGAAAAGGCGCTATTTGGCGGTATCGTGTTTATATATACTGAGTTTTTTGTTGGCCATAACTTTTTTTAGGCGGGCATAAATAGGCATTCCGTTTTTGTAAGGAGGGTAGTCTTCACCATTAATTAAAGGCAATAAGTAGTCCCTTGCCTTATTGGTGATGTGCCAACCGTCGCGGGTAATGAAGCTACGAGGCAGTGTCTTTTCAATATTGGCTACCGTGGCTAGTGAAGCCTCGCCAATCGACCAACGGTAATGCTTACCCTTGCCTCGAACAATGGTCGGCATCATGCCGCTATTGCCTGCAACTGCGAGCTTCACAGCTGCGTGACCCAGCGCATACGCTTGATCAACATCGGTTTTAGATGCGATATGACGAGCAGAACGTTGGAGATAATCTGCCAGCGCCCAATGATATTTATAACCAAATTTACGTTTAATCATCTCAGCCAATGTGGGGGCTACACCACCGAGTTGCAAGTGACCGAAGGCATCTTTTGACGTGCTTCCTGATAAGTACTGACCTGATTTATCTTGTGTACCTTCCGAGGCAACAATGACGCAATAGCCGTGCTGTTTGACTGTATGGTTGACTTGCTTCAAAAACCGTTCGCGGTCAAAAGGTATTTCTGGGAATAAAATCATGTGCGGAGCATCGCCGTCTAGCTCGGC
>DDED01000116.1:8484-8633 GCA_002336035.1 Cellvibrionales bacterium UBA1963 | reverse complement strand
GCTAAGCCTGATGAAGCAGCAATCCACCCTGCATTTCTGCCCATTACTTCTAGAATAAATACCTTAGTGGATGAGGCGCTCATGGATGCGACATCTAAGGCGGCTTCTTTGGTTGAAATGGCCACATATTTTGCTACCGAGCCGAAGCC
>DDED01000116.1:1241-8174 GCA_002336035.1 Cellvibrionales bacterium UBA1963 | reverse complement strand
ATATTTTGCTACCGAGCCGAAGCCTGGGCAGTTATCGGTCAATGGAAGGTCGTTATCAATGGTTTTAGGTATGCCGATGCACTTTAATGGGTAGCCTATGGTTTGGCAGTATTCTGACAGTTTATAGGTTGTATCTTGAGAGTCACCGCCGCCATTGTAAAAGAAATAGCCAATATTATGCGCTTTAAAGACCTCAATCATTCGTTCGTACTCAGCACGATTGTCGGATACATCTTTTAATTTGTATCGACAGGAACCAAACGCGCCGCTGGGGGTGTGCCGTAGTTGTTTAATTGTGCGGGCTGTTTCTTTACTGGTATCAATTAATTCTTCATTGAGCGCGCCAATGATACCATTATGACCAGCAAAGACTTTTCCGATGTTGGGTTCTGCTTTGGCTGCTTGAATAACTCCGCAGGCAGAGGCATTAATAACGGCGGTAACGCCGCCAGATTGTGCATAAAAGGCATTTTTTTTTGGCATATTTAGTTGTGTGTTTTGGTGTAAAGAATAAAGGTACCATTTTAGACTGACATTAACGTAAAATCACAAATTATCCATCGATTTAAAAGGCTTGTAATGGTTTAGCTGATTGGTGTAATGATAGCGCTATTGTGTCATGTCAGTGAACACGCTTATAGCATTTATTACTTGAATAAATGATGGTTTAATTTTTATTGGACACGGTTGATCGATGCATATTCATATTTTAGGTATTTGTGGATCATTTATGGGCAGTTTAGCTTTGCTGGCCCGTGAAGCGGGGCATCAGGTCTCCGGCGCTGATCAGCAGGTCTATCCGCCAATGAGTGATCAGTTACGAGCGGCAGATATCATTTTGCATGAAGGTTATGATGCTGAGCATTTATCTCACATCAGTCCTGACATGGTTATTATAGGCAATGCTTTATCACGAGGTAACCCAGCGGTTGAACACGTATTAGAGCGCAATTTGGTTTATCAGTCGGGCCCTCAATGGTTAGCGGAGCAGGTGTTAAAGGATCGTTGGGTGCTTGCTGTTGCTGGTACTCACGGTAAAACCACTACCGCCAGCATGCTAGCATGGATTTTATCGGAGGCAGGGTTAGCACCGGGTTACTTAATTGGTGGTGTGCCATGTAATTTTGAACGTTCTGCACAACTGGGACAATCGCCGTACTTTGTCATAGAAGCTGATGAATATGATACGGCGTTTTTTGATAAACGCAGTAAATTTGTCCATTACCGCCCAAGAACATTGGTGCTTAATAATCTAGAATTTGACCATGCTGATATTTTTTCTGATCTGGCGGCAATTCAAACGCAGTTTCATCATTTGGTTCGAACGGTCCCGGCAGGCGGTAAGATTCTCATGCCTGCGGATGAGGCCTTAGAACAGGTCATCGAGCAGGGTTGCTGGACTCAAGTAGAGTCCTTGTCTTCCTCTGCTGACGCCCTCTGGCGAATACATTCAGTCAGTGATGATTTATCAACGTTCACTGTTGTACGTCACGATTCTAGTGCCGAAGCGTGCCATGAGCACCAAGGATGCGTCGATTGGACGCTGTCAGGGCATCATAATCAGAATAACGCATTGGCAGCCATTGCTGCTGCTAACCACATTGGTGTCAGTGTTGCCTCAGCCACGACAGCATTGTCGAGTTTTAGCAGTGTCAAACGTCGCATGGAGCAAATAGCCTGTGTAAATGACGTGACGGTGTATGATGATTTTGCGCATCATCCCAGCGCGATCCAACTAACATTAGCAGGCTTGCGAGCCAAAATAGGTAACCAGCGAATAATTGCTGTGATTGAGCCGCGATCGAACACCATGCGAATGGGTTATCATGATCAAAAGCTATTAGCCGCTACTGCAGAGGCAGATGTGCTGATGTGGCATGATGCGGCAGATGGCCATGCTCACAATGTGAGGGCAATTTTTGCTGGTCGAGAGCATAGTCATGTCATGGATTCAGTTCAAGATACGGTTGACGCATTATTGTTACAGCTACGCAGTGGTGATCATGTGGTGATCATGAGTAACGGCGCTTTTGGCGGCATTCATGCCTTGCTAGTCACCGCCTTGATGCGAAAATATGAAACAGATTTGTAGTGTCATTATTTACA
Organism: Cellvibrionales bacterium UBA1963; assembly: GCA_002336035.1. GTDB lineage: Bacteria > Pseudomonadota > Gammaproteobacteria > Pseudomonadales > UBA7434 > UBA7434. The sequence continues at coordinate 6,068 of DDED01000116.1, read as the reverse complement.
AGTGGCAGGCGAATTTCGAGAATTAACCAATAGGTCAATCATGAAAAAAATCACTTTAGCCATTACCGGAGCTTCTGGCGCTCAATACGGCTTCCGATTATTACAGGTCTTGCTCGCACAAGGTTGCGAAGTGCATTTATTGATATCTGCTGCGGCTAGGCAGGTCTGTGCTTTAGAAATGGCGATAGATTTGCCTGACAACGATCAATCAGTGCTGAATTATATGGCTGAAAAACTGCACTGTGATACGACGCGTTTGCATGTATATGGCGACCGACAATGGGCGGCTCCTGTGGCGTCGGGGTCGAATGCCCCCGACGCGATGGTTGTCTGTCCATGTAGTTCAGGAACATTGTCAGCCGTAGCGACCGGTGCCAGTGATAATTTGATCGAACGAGCAGCCGATGTAATGCTTAAAGAACAAAAGAAATTGATTTTAGTTCACCGTGAAATGCCGTTGTCTGTTATTCATCTTGAACATCAGCTTAGTTTAGCACGGTTAGGCGTGGTGATTATGCCGGCTTCGCCGGGTTTTTATCATCAGCCTGACAGTATTGCAGATTTAATTGATTTTGTGGTTGCCCGGATACTGGATCACTTAGCAATAGACCATCAATTAATGCAGCGTTGGGGTGCCGATAAAAAAAGTTAATGATGGCTTGCCGTGCAAATAAGTTTATAGTTTAACATTGTTAATTATTGATTGATAAAAAAGGAGTTAGTTTTGTCTGAACCTATTAGCCTAATCGGATTGCCGCGTTTTATTCGTGTTTATCAAGCGGTTTTTTTAGCTCGTCCTAAAATTACGGTTGCTGTGCTATTTTTGCTGAGTTTAGTCGCTGCTTTTTTCGCTCAAAATTACAAGGTTGACGCCTCGGCTGATGCCTTGGTACTTGAAGGCGATGAGGATCTTGCCTTCTTTCGTGAAGTCGGTAAACGCTATGCGGCTGAAGATTTTTTTATTATTGCTTACCAACCCAAAACGGCTTTATTGAGTGACCAGTCTCTTTTCCATTTGGCCGCATTGGTTGATGATCTTGGCTCGATCGACGGCGTATCTTCTGTCATGTCAATTTTGGATGTGCCCTTACTGTACTCGCCTAAATTAACGATGCGTGATTTAGGCTCGTCATTGAAAAGCCTACGCAGTGATGCGGTTGATAAAACATTAGTCAAAAAAGAGTTGTTAAACAGTCCAATTTATTCTCAATTACTCACCAGTGCAGAAATGGAAACAACTGCTATTCAAGTGAATTTAACACGCGATCTAACGTATGTTAAGTTGATGGATCAGCGTGATAATTTGCGCCAACAGCAACAGCTTGCGTCATTGAGTGCTGATCAAAAAATGGAATTAACTGACGCTGAAATTAAATTTAAGGCCTATGCTACCGACGCATCCGTACAACAACAAGAGCTAGTGACGTCTGTAAGAGCGGCACTTGACCAACACCGACAGCAGGCTAAAGCAATTTACCTTGGCGGGTTGCCGATGATCGCTAATGACATGGTTTCATTTGTGAAAAGTGATTTACAAGTGTTTGGAATAGGCATTATTGCTTTTATTGTATTAGTGTTAACGATTATATTTCGCTCGCTACGATGGGTGATGCTGCCGTTAATCAGTTGTGTGCTAACTAATTTATTTATGTTGGGTCTGTTGGGTTTTCTCGATTGGCGAATGACCGTTATCTCGTCTAACTTTATTGCCTTGTTATTGATTATTACCTTAGCCATTGCTGTTCATTTAGTCGTTCGTTACCGTGAATTGCAAATGCTCGATGAGCAGGCAAGTCAGCAGGAGCTTGCTATTGCAACGGTAAGGCAAATGTTGCGCCCTTGTCTTTATACGGCATTAACAACCATCGTTGCTTTTATGTCTTTAGTAATAAGCGGTATTCGTCCTGTAATGGACTTTGGCTGGATGATGACAATAGGGGTCGTGGTGGCTTTAATCACCACATTTATCGTGGTTCCTCTTGGCATGAGTTTAGGTCAAGCGCCTGTTCTTGATGAGAAATATAAAGCCGATGAAACATCTACTTTGACGTTATCGTTTGCCCGCTTCGCTGAAAATAATGGCCAGATAATTTTATGGTCTGCGGCAATAATATTTGTTGTTGCCCTTTTTGGGGTGTCACAATTAAAAGTAGAAAATAGATTTATTGATTATTTTGATGAGTCAACAGAAATCTACCAAGGCATGGAGTTAATCGACAGTGATTTAGGTGGCACGATACCACTAGAAATTATATTGTTTGCACCCGTTAGCAGTAGCGATGAAGATGTGAGCAATGAAGATGACGATTTTTATCTTGATGATTTTGATGAAGATGAATTTGGTGACCCTGATTCTTCTAGCCAAAATTATTGGTTTACTACTGCAGGTTTAAATAAAATTGAAATTATTCACCAACATCTTGATCAGCTAACCGAAACGGGCAAGGTTTTATCATTAGCAACGGTTTATCGTGTTGCAAAAGATTTGTTAGGTGAAAATATTAATGATATTGAATTGGCTTTGGCGTACAGATCTTTGCCTGCATCGATCAAGAATGTGGTAGTGTCGCCTTATTTAAATGTTGATTCTAATGAGGCGCGGATCACGGTTCGAGTTAAAGAGACCAGTCGCTCGCTTAACCGGGCAGAACTATTGGCTGGCCTTGATGGCTTCATGAGTGAACAGGGTTACAGCAAAAATGACTACCGTTTAACAGGCATGTTGGTTTTGTACAATAACATGTTACAAAGCCTATTCACTTCTCAAATTCTAACCTTAGGTTTGGTATTTGTCGCTATAACTGCGATGTTAATTGTTTTGTTTCAGTCGCTAAGTTTAGCGTTGATCGGCATTACGCCGAATTTAATGGCCGCGTTATTAGTTCTGGGTGGTATGGGTTTGACTGGCATACCCTTGGATATGATGACGATCACTATTGCCGCTATTAGCATTGGTATAGGGGTCGACAATACCATTCACTATATTCATCGCTATAAACGTGAATTTTCTATAGATCGAGATTACATTGCTAGCATGCATCGCTCGCATGCCAGCATTGGCCGAGCGATGTATTACACGTCGATCACCATCATTTTTGGTTTTTCTATTTTAACCTTATCGAATTTTAATCCGAGTATTTATTTTGGCTTATTAACCGGTGTTGCGATGCTATCGGCCTTATTAGGTTCCTTACTGTTGTTACCGCGGTTATTGTTATTGTTTCAACCAATGGGAAGGTCAGTATTGAAATGATAGTTCAAACGCCGTGACACAGACGTGCATTGAAGGCTGTGGTGCTTGCTGTATTGCGCCGGCGATCAGTTCATCTATTCCTGGCATGTCTAATGGAAAGCCTGCGGGAATCAGATGCGTGCAGTTAAATAAGGCGAACGCGTGCCAGCTTTTTGGTTTGCCGTCAAGGCCATCAGTTTGTGAACGGTTTAAGCCTCAACCTGAGATGTGCGCTAATGGCTCCGAGTATGCACTGCGCTGGCTGTCTGATTTAGAGCAGCGAACGTCACCGCTAGTTGTTTCGGGGGCTAAAAGCGTTTAAAGTTTATGACACGTTTTTAAATAAAAGAAAAAGAGAATAGCTTGTGATCAAAGATTACCCCTTATTTCCATTGCCGCTGGTCGCGTTTCCTGGTTGCCGTTTACCGCTGCAAGTCTTCGAACCGCGATACCTTGATTTAGTGAAATCGAGTCTGTCGAATAACCGTACCTTTGGCATTGTGACAGTGTCGTCTAATCAGTCTTCAGGTGACTCGCCAGCCTTTGAGCTTATCGGCACGGCGGTGAAAATTGTTGATTTTAATGAGCAAGCCAATGGGCTGCTGGGAATTGTTTGCGAAGGGATGCATAAAATTTCTGTGCATGACGCCTCTCTTGCTGATAATGATTTAATCTGTGCGTCCGTTGATGAGATAGCCAGTGAGCCAGTTTTAGAGGTGCCGACAGAGTTTGAAGATTTGGTGTACGTGTTAGATTCATTATTTAAGCACCCCTATGTGGAGACCTTGGGCTATCCAATGTTGCCCATTGATGAATGGTTTTCAGATGCGGCTAAACTGGGCTTTTATTTGTCTTATTTATTGCCCTTTTCTAATGACATTCGATACCGGTTGCTGTCACTTGAGCACCCAATAGATCGATTGATACTTGTTCAATCCCTGCTTGATGACATGGATCCTAAAGACCGTTAAAGATGCACACGCAATAGCCATATTCCACGCTGATCGGCATTTATCAAAATCTTGACTACAATGATAAAGTCATGAGCTCAATCGCTTTTTACCTTTGGGGAAACAGAAGTCGGTATGTATAATTTTATTGATGTGGAAGCCTCTGGTTTTGGTGCTGGCAGTTATCCAATTGAGGTGGGCTTGGCAATGACGGGTGGTCAGATGCATTGCACACTTATTAGACCGGAAGACGAATGGCTTCACTGGAATAAAGAGGCTGAATCTTTGCATGGCATCAGCCGCGATATTCTGTTGGTCAATGGCAAGTCGGCATTAAAAGTTGCGATGTTACTCAACGAGTGGCTCGATGGCGCTACTGTTTACACGGATGCGTGGGGCAATGATTCCTGTTGGCTGGCACTATTGTATGAAGCGGCGAATATTCAACAGCGGTTTAAGGTTGACTCAGTGGCTAGCCTCATTAGTCAGGAGCAAATGGCGAAGTGGCATCCCACAAAAAATCACATTATTCAGGAAATGAACCTTCAGCGGCACCGCGCCAGTACTGATGCGTTGATTTTGCAGACAACACTTGAGCGTGTTCACCACGAAGTCGTTGTCTAAACATTCCCCTATTCCCCTATT
>DDED01000116.1:0-909 GCA_002336035.1 Cellvibrionales bacterium UBA1963 | reverse complement strand
ATTCCCCTATTCCCCTATTGCTCTATGGTTGTTTGCAAAGATATGTAAATGTCAGGGCAGTTCGTGGCTATTCTTTGGATCTTCCTATAGTTTAGGGTTTTGGGTGCCGAATAATTCGATGGACTAATACCAATAGTAAAAAAATTCAGTGTTTTCAATGACAAACGTCAATTCTCGTCTAAGATCAATAAAGAGTTATTTCATTAAGAGCGATTTTTTTACCGCTATTAATGGATAAAAAAACACAGTATTTCAGGGGTATACGATGGCCAAGCAATCCTTTCAGAGGCGATTCACATCCATAATCGGGAGTTATGTCTTCTGCTCAAAAACATCTATATTACTGATATTGTTGCAGTTTATTATAATGCCTGCGGCATATTCTACAGACATGCCGCGCGGTGACTACCTTATTAATGCGGGTGATCAGCTGTCAATTACTGTGTGGAATGAACCCTCTTTTAGTGCCGCGCAATTACTGGTTAGGCCTGATGGTTTTATTAGCGCACCGGTAGTGGGCGAGATAAAAGCCGGCGGTAAAACCATCGATCAATTGCAAGTAGGATTGGCTGAGCATTTAACACGCTATTTAAAAGATAAGCCAACCGTTGTCGCGACTATTCTCATTGCCAGCGGCAGTCAGATATTTGTTTTGGGTAAGGTCAATGCGCCTGGTGCTTACCCTATGATGCAAGATTTGGACGTGACGCAGGCCATCGCTATGGCTCGAGGTTTGAATACTTATGCGGCAGAAAATAAAATTCAAATCTTACGCCGAGATGTTGCCGGTGTGCAACGTGCAATTGAATTCAAATATGGAAAAGTCAGTTCAGGCAAGGATTTAACGTCCAATATTTTATTGAGCAGTGGCGATGTGGTTATCGTTCCTTGAGCTATGAGAGTATTTTA
>DDED01000175.1 GCA_002336035.1 Cellvibrionales bacterium UBA1963 | reverse complement strand
CTCGGCAATAATATTTTTTTGAATTTCATTGGTACCTGCATAAATAGGACCACTCTGTGAAAACAGCCATCCATCCAGCCAATCGCCGACATTTTCTGCTGCCGGCGCATGCGCCAATAACTCTGCACGAGCGCCCAGAAGGCTCATCGCCGCCGCGTGCATATCTCTATCTAACTCAGACCAGAAAATCTTGTTAGTAGATGACTCTGGCCCTATCTTACCGCCCTGCACTAAACGGCAAGCTGTTTGATACGTTAACAAGGTATATGCTTCGGCATCCATATACGCTTTTAATACCGCATTTTTAACCGCAGGGTCCGCATCTGCGGTCGCTTGATTGGCCTTGTACAGCTCGACCAAGCGCTGAGCAGTTTGTTGGAAACGGGCTGGCGAACGCAACATGAGACCGCGTTCAAATCCCGCTGTTGCCATCGCGACAGACCAACCCTGACCTTCCTCGCCGAGCAGGCAATCAACGGGCACTTTAACATTATCAAAAAATATTTCTGCAAATCCTGGCAAGCCATCAAGCTGTGGTATTGCCCTAACCGTTATGCCTTCAAGTTCAAGCGGCACGAGAATAAAGCTTAGTCCACGGTGGCGCTCCGATTCAGGATCCGTTCGAAACATACCAAATGCCCAGTCGGCCCAGACGGCCCGTGTCGACCACGTTTTTTGTCCATTAATGATGTAATACTTGCCATCATCCGATAACTCAGCCTTGGCGCGTATCGCCGCCATATCAGAACCCGCATTAGGTTCTGACCACGCCTGACACCAAATATCTTTACCGGTTGCCATGCCCGTTAAAAATCGTTGCTTTTGAGCTTCCGTTCCGTACTCCATCATGGTCGGACCTAACAAAAAGATACCATTTTGATTCACCCTTAATGGCGCTCCAGCAGCGTAATACTCTTCTTCAAAGATTAACCATTGCAGCAAGTCTGCGCCACGACCGCCCATTGATTCTGGCCAAGTGATCATTCCCCAATGACCCTCATAAAGCTTTTCTTCCCATTCACGATGGGCCTGAAACCCTTCGGCGGTATCAAAACTGGGTAAAGGATCAGCAGGGACATTAGCCGCTAACCACTGCTTAACATCGGCTCTAAAGGCAATTTGTTGTTCAGTATAATTTAAATCCATAATACTATTTTCATTATCCTAAAATTCAATTATTCAAAATCGGCCTGGCGTTTTTCAACGAAGGCATCCCGCGCCTCTTGAGAATCACCCATCGTATATGCCTCAAAAGTAAATCCCTGCTCCCATCGATACTTGTCTTCTAAGCTGCCGTCTTCCACACCGGTTAATGCCTCTTTAGCCAGCATGACCATAGCTGGTGACTTAGAAGCAATTTTATCCGCCATCTCTCGAGCCGTCGGCATTAACTGGTCACGTGCAACTACACGCTCAACTGCACCAAGACGATACGCTTCGTGCGCGTCAATAAACTCACCCGTAAAATACATGTATCGGACTTTCTGCACGGGAAACATTCGCTGCAAATGCGCGCCACCACCCATGGCGCCTCGGTCAATTTCAGGGACGCCAAAGTTGGCGCATTCAGAAGCAATAATAATATCTGCTGCACCGCTAATGCCTATGCCGCCGCCTAAAACAAATCCATGCAATGCCACAATAACTGGCTTAGGATTAAGGTGTATTGCTTTAAATGTGTCGTAATTACCACGATTAACATCCAGTATTTTTGAACCATCGGCAGCGAGTTCTTTGATATCAACACCGGCACAAAAACCCTTACCTTCAGCTGCGATAATAATGACTTTAACGGCGTCATTGTTTCCCAACTCTTCAATCTCTTGAGCGATAGCAAACCATGTAGCGCTATCAAAAGCATTGACTGGGGGATGATTAAAAACCAATTCTGCCACACCATTGGCATTAATAGACGTACCGTAAGGTTGAGACATAGTCTTTCCTTTTACGTTAAAAACAGAAAACAAGATTAAATACGAACACCCGGCGGATTATCTTTTAATTGCCGTGAGCGTAAATCATGCGGGTCGAGCTGTGCGATAACTGACAACTGCGCTTTAGTAGGCCCAACCGTAACTGGAATAGTATCGGGAATACAAAGCTCAAACCCAGTGTTCTGGGTCACTTCATCAATATTAACACCAGGATGCAAGCTAACTACGCGCATTTGAAAGTCTGGACCGCCAAAGTCCATCACGCATAGATTGGTCAATACCATCCTTAAATCAACATCAGCCAACTGGTGGCCTTTGGGTAATCTCGCAGGATTATAGCCAATCGTGCAAACCATGTCGCATTCACCTTCAACAAAAACGCGTGTGTTATGACTAGGAATCAAAAAGGAATTAGCATGGCTAATTGAGTTACCTGGAAAGCCTCTAGCGCCCAGCATTTGCACCTTAGGTTGCTCATAAGAGCCGCCAAGACAAGAAATATTACTTTGACCAAAGCAATCCATCTGGGTGGGGCCACCAGTGATATGCCGACAACCGCTCCAAACATTATCAAAAATTCTTGAGAACCCCATCCAAGTTTCATTTTTCTGGATGAAATCATCTGGTCGCTGGCCTACTGGATTTGGCTCAGCCAATAGCCAAGCTTCTGAATCCGTCATCATTATATCAAGATTACTGGTCTTCATTGCCAAACTGGCAGCTATTCGTGGCAGTACGCCAATACCTGTGACAAGTATTTCACCATCGTCATCGTAAGCAGCAGCATTGGCACAGATCAGTAACTCAGCCAAGCTATAATCGGTTGCGAACTCACTCATGTTTTTCTCCAAGTTTCACAATCGACCTAACGCTATGATTAGGTCGATTGAATATTAATTAATAGACCGCTAATGGTAATTGTTTAATGCTGTCTATGCCGCCGACTAACGCTTGGTAATCGGCCTCCGACTTGCCGTTAATATATTTATCGACGTAAGTATTAAAACCACCTTCTTTTGCTGAGGCCGCATATTCTTTAAAATGCGGCACATCAAAGCCATAAAATGGCGAGCAAGAACTGGGGTGTGCACCACCAGCTATTGGAATAACGCCAGTTGTTTGCGAACGCTCCCAAAAAACAAACCGCGCTTCTTGCTCTGGCGTAAAATAATCACTGTCGACTAATTCATCACAGGATACATAGGTTTTGGTTGCCGCTCGAGCAAACCAGTCATCCATGTAGTGATCGGCACCTTTAATTTGACAAACACCGCGATTGTCAGCGCGATCGACGTGGATTAACGCCGCATCCAGTTGTAAGGCCGGCATTGCCAGCCACTCTTTGTCGTCGTAGGGACTATCAACCACTTTCAGTTCTGGGTTGACATTCAGCACATCCGTTCCCAGGCCTACTTGAGTTGGTATAAATGGACATCCCCAAGCCGCTGCTCGTAAACCTAACAACATCATGCCTTCATCGATCTCTAATGTCTCAATGGCACCTTGCTGACGGGCCTGACGAAAATAAGGTTCAAGGGGAATAAAGTCCAATGACACAAAAGCAAAAACAACCTTTTTAACTTTACCTGCAGCGCATAACATTCCCACATCCGCGCCACCATACGCAACAAGGGTTAAATCTTTTAGATCTGAGCGAAGTATTTCACGAATCAACGCCATGGGCTTTCGTCGCGGTCCCCAACCACCAATACCAACGGTCATTCCGTCGCGGAGAGAGGCAACCATGTCTGCCGCCTTCATTACTTTATTCATAGCGATTCCTTTGTGAATCAATCCTGTTGATATGGAGTGAGAAATATAACGTTAACCATTGCCCTGAACGGCACCATCCTGATCTGAGTGTAAAGCGAAGAAGTTCATAGCTAAGATTATGTTATCAATAAACATTTCAGAATATCTATTCTAGCCTAATATTAAATTCGAAAGAATGACTGATTCGTTTAGTTGGCAGGAAAGAACCGAACTTAGTCGTTAATCCATCCGGTATTAATAATACTCTGGCACAATTAGATCAATAAATAATCATAAATGATCCGCCGTGTGACCGTTTATGCCAGTTTCAAAGCGGTTAAGCCGCCGTGCGCACCAAAAGAAGTTAAGGTCATCATTATGTTTTCATGGTGGCCCACAGTCTTGAACGCGAAATCATCACCAAAAAAAAGACATAAACGGAGAGTCATTATCAGCCGGAGCAAAAAACGATATACTGAGTGATCCTTTGATCATTACAGTGAAAACTACCCATGGCAGACGACAAAGACCAAACAAACGGCACCCCTACTTCTGGTGAACAAGTTTCAGACATCAGTGTTTATCTCAACAAAGCAAAAAAAGAAACCGGCCTAAACGACTTTGGCGGCATTGACTTTGTCGAGCCCTTAGAGCGAATCATTGATGCGCTTAATCGTGAAGCCGTTTTGAATCCAGCCGGTAAATTTCAAGTTGAAATGCTGTTTGCAAAGGGCTTAGAAAATCGGCTAAGGGTGGAGGATTATATTCGAAAAAACCCAGATGTTTTAGATCAAGTCATTCAATCACCTATTTTTATTTCTGGACTACCGCGCACAGGCACAACAGCGCTTCATCACTTATTAAATGCCGATACTAAAAATCATACGCTGCGATTATGGGAAGGCAACGAGTTAATTCCGCCACCAGAAGATGCTACTTATCTCAGCGACCCTCGTATCGAAAAAACAAAACAGAACGTCGCCATGACAGATCAATTTATGCCAGGTTTTTTTAAGACGCACTTAATGGAAGCAGAAGCGCCCGATGAATGCCATTTATTGTTTGGTCAAAATTTTATGTCGGTGCAATACTCGGCGCAGTATCACATACCCAGCTACGCTAATTGGCTTTACGACCAAGACCTCACTGACTCTTATGCTTACCATAAACGACAAATGCTAGTATTACAGCATAAGAAATCTGGCCGATGGGTTTTGAAAACGCCTTATCATCAGCTGGGCCTACCAGCTATATTAGCTAACCATCCCTCTGCTATTATTGTGCAAACACATCGTGCACCGATGAAAATTATCGCCTCTGGTTGCAGCTTTAGCAAAGTGGTTAGAACACCTTCTTCGCACTTAGACGATGACCATATGATTGGCCGTGACTGGATGGACATGCTACAAATATATTCGCGCGCATTTGAAAGCCATCGACCCGCATTAGAAATCAGTCACCCAGGACAATTCATTGATATTAAACATGATGAATTTGTCAGAAATCCTTGGCCTAGCCTCAACGCCATTTATACGGCAGCTGGATCGACCATTGATGAGCAAGGAAAAGCCAATATGCAACAATGGTTAGACGACAATCAACAAGGTAAGCATGGCAAGCATGAATACAACATTGCTGACTACGGCATTACACAAACTGAAATAGACGATTTGTTTG
>DDED01000148.1 GCA_002336035.1 Cellvibrionales bacterium UBA1963 | reverse complement strand
TAACAAGGGCTTAAGAGCCTTTAAAGACTGAAATGGCGGACCGCCATATGTCACTTTACTTAAGGTTTTAACGCCGACTTTTCATCCTACATACCCAAGAGCATACCCAAAAACCCCAACTGATTTTTGTCATCAATAGTTGTTAAAGTAGGGCGGTTGCACTTTTTTATTTTCACACAGTCAAATACGTTTACCCATTTTTCTCTGCTCATCGATCTTTTTCTTATCGGTAGGATATAAAAGTATCACCGACCAATTGATATTATTACTACCCTTTTGAGGATTATGTCGGCGCGAATAACCCCAATAAAGGCAGCTGGAATTTAAACGTTCATTTAAAAAGCAGAATCAATTAAGGTTTTTATAAAGCTTAAAATTCCTATTATATAAATAATAGGATAACTCATTCGCGAACTTCGCCTTCTTCAAGATAAAGTTAGTAAACAAAAGAGTTATTAAATTAAAAACATCATGATGCCTTAAATGTAGATTTGAATACAGAGCATAAGCGATGCCATTTTTAGTACCGGTTAAATAGCATAAACCTGAACGGGTACGCCGTTGGCCACACCGGCTCCTGAAGGCATGTCGAGCACTTCGTCATCAACCAGATCGTTAGCACTCACGCCGGGTAGTTTATCACTGGCAATCGATTGCTGTGTATCAGCGTACACGTGTCCAAAGCCATGCGGTAGACTAACTACGCCGGGCATCATTTCATCCGAAATACACAATTCGACTTCATGTGTTCGTATTCGCGCCTCAATTTTAACGCGGTCACCATCGTTTAAATTTCTAGCTTTAGCATCGTCTGGGTGAATCATTAAGGTGCATCGATTTTTACCACGGGCGTATTGATTGATGTTGTGCAGCCATGAGTTCATATCGCGAATATTACGGCGGCCAATCATGAGTAGAGGTCTTTTCAGGTCAGTTTGGGTCATCGATTTAGCCAGCCGAGGTTCATCATCACAAATGATCGTAGGGGCTAAATTAATGCGTTGACCTTCGGTCCTTAATAGGCCTGGCAGCATTGATTGCAGTGGGCCAAAATCGATCCCTTGCTTAGCGGCCATCACTTTTTCTAAATTTAATCCATCGGGGTTGTGGCCAAAATAATCACCATAAGGACCAACTCGCAGCATAATGTCCAGCATGCGATCACCGGCAGTGTAAGCGGATGATTTCTCCATGATCAGCTCTTCACTAAATGCGCCTTCTGAGCCACCAACAATTTGATCAACTAATTCTTTTAAAATACTGTTATCAAGTTCGTCGGCGGTACTGCCATTGAACCGTGAAACGATTTCTAAAATAATTTGATACTGGGCTCGGCTATCTTCTGCGGGTTCAAACGTTTGCGGAGAGTAATGAACAAAGTTACTTTGGCTAATGGTTGCAAAGAGGAAGTCGTGATTGCTGTGTTCTAACTGAACCGTTGAGGGAAGAATATAATCGGCATGTTGAGTAGTCTCATTGATATAAATATCAAACGACACCATAAAATCAAGCTTGGCAAAGCCATCACTAATACGTTTGCCATTAGGCACAGACAAAACAGGGTTGCCCGCAACGGTGACAAAGGCGCGTATTTTATCTTCGCCCTCGCATTCGAGTTCTTCACCCATGCAAGAGGCTGGTAACATTCCCATATATTCAGGAAACCCCCTGACGCGCGATTGCCAGCGTTTGTAAGGGAATTCCAGCACGTCGCCACCAGTTTCACTTTGGCCTGTCGCCGCGCGACTAAACATTAAGCCGCCTGGAGCATCTAAGCGGCCAGTTAAAATGTTAATCACTTGAATCAACCATGACGATAAAGTGCCAAAGGCTTGCGAGCAAAGACCAATGCGGCCATATAAAACAGGGGCTTCGGCCGATAAAAAGTCAGTGACCAGTTGTCGAAGCGCCTCTGCAGGTACCCCCGTGCTCTCGGCAACCACTTCAGGCGTGTATTTTTTAGCAAGCTCACGCACGACGTCAACGCCGTCAACGCAGTGATCCAAATGGCCTAAATTAACGGCGTCTCGAGAAAATATCTCATTGACCCAGGCTAGCAACAGTAAGGCATCGGTGGCGGGTTTGATAAATATGTGTCGGTCGGCAAATTTGGCGGTTTCTGTGCGGCGAGGGTCGAGAACCGCAATTTTGCCACCGCGATCACGAATCCCTTGCATCATACTTTTAATATTAACACCGCCCATAAAAGAGCCTTCCGAGACGAGCGGATTGCCACCCATGCAAACAAAAAAGTCGCTGCGCGCCATGTCGGGAATAGGGACCAATGCGCCTTGGCCATATAATAAATCACCGACAAAGTTTTGCGGCAATTGATCCATGCTACCGGCAGTAAACAGCCGCTCAGTATTAAAGCCTTGAATTAATGGCATGGTATACAACATGGTGTGACCGTTATGTGCATTTGGGTTGCCGTAATACATTCCGATAGAGTCTTTGCCGTGTTGCTCACGTATTTCGATCAGTCGTTTACTCACGTCGTCAAATGCTTGCTCCCACGAAACTTCAACAAACTCGCCATTAACCTTTTTAAGTGGCCGACGAACACGCTCTGGGTCTTCATAGACATAGCGAAACGCTTGCGATTTGGCGCAAACGTACCCCTTTGAACGAGGATCTTGGTCATCGCCTTTAATAGAGATAACCTTTTTTTCTTTTCGGTCAACTTCCATGATAAGGCCGCAGCATGCCTGGCAAGTTGGGCAAGATCGGTGGATCGTTTCAATAGTCATCGCGTAATCCTAAAGTATTTTAAGTAATGAAATGTTAATCATTTAAATCAATGTTAGCGTGAGTCTCAGCCCGTTATTGGCAATATAGAGATACTCCGGGATAGCGTGTCACGTTGGTGCTATTCCGTTATCAGGCCTGTAAGGGCATTTAGCCTTCGTGCCAGACAGTCCTGACGGTTCGCTTACAGTCGATGTGTTATTTAACGCATTTTTCAAGAAATTTATGGATGTACCCTCTCTCTTCTGAGCGATAAGCAAGCTTATATTTTTGTACTATATTATTGAATTTTTTTACATACTCACACTGATAAGGTTGACTCGGTGGCATCCATTTATCAGGTCCCTTTGCGCCTTTAGCTTGATTCAACCCATCCTCAATAACCAAAAGATTTTCAATAGTATTAGCAAATTCTGACTTCTGATGCTTGCTCCATTGGCTGCCACCATGAGCATGTGCCCAGTAAAGTGGAACAATATGATCAATATCTAAATCTGATGCCAGCAACCAATACTTCCCTGAATAAGCCCCGTACCATTTACCGCGTAATACCGTGCAGCCTTTGTCATTCCGAAAAGTCACTGGCGTGATAGACGTCGCTATCAGTACCTCCGCGCGAGTGTTTTGACAATCTTGGTCAGCATCAATCCAATGCCGCCATTGTTTTCTGTTATAGCCTTGCTGTTTAAAAACCACTTTTTTCGTGTTTGTCTTGTGCTGGCAATCGTCTTGATGGCAATGATACATCTCGAGCTTTATATTCGTGTGCCCACCGTTAGCGTCTACGACGTCACTATATCCCAATACATTGAATGAAAATATGAAGCTTAGCGCCAGTGCAGATAACTGCATATAAGTTCCATTTTAATATTGCTTCCGTTGTCTGTAAGCCGGCTTATAAGCGAGTTAATGTGAATTGGACAAAGACCATAATAGCAGTAAAAGTGTAAATGTAGGGGTTGGGTAGGTGAGATTTTTGTCACGGGACCATGCGCAGCAAGAAAGGCAGTGGCCATTCAATTATATTCAATAAAAACATATGCTTATATGCGTATAAAGGTGACAGAGATTCTATTATTTACTGACAGCAATTTAATAACGTCCCAAATTCAGACCTTTATTAAGGCCCCTCTTTTCGTTAGTGGGTGCTTAGCTACGCACGAGGCCCAGCAGGATAAATTCTGGATTCATAGTGCCATCGTGTTTGGGCGAATAGATTGTGAAGGTGGCTGGGTTGGACTCTTTTCAGAGATTTTCCTTTTGCTGGTGGTCTGTTTAACAACTTTGCTGCTGCATCGCAATTATTGCTATTTACTGCAGGCATTATTTATCCACTTGCTTGTGTACAATCATTGATTTGACTGAGAGAAAATACGACCAAAGAGCATGTCTAAATACGCAAGTGAAATGTTTAATGTTGCGTATCAACGGGAATGACTGTGTCATGACGTGCCTAAACGATGCAACAGGCAACAAATGGTTGTGAACCATGAAAAGGCTCCCTTTTTTTGTGTAGCATAGGAGCCTTGTTCAGTTGTCCCCAGTAACAGAATCGCGAGAGAGAGCAAGAATTATTTTTTATAATACTCTGCTTAGAATGAATATTTTAGGCCTGCAGACAAGG
>DDED01000062.1:41706-45887 GCA_002336035.1 Cellvibrionales bacterium UBA1963 | reverse complement strand
CAATGCCTTTCGTTACACCGACCCCGATGGCGATACTGCCTACTACAATGAAAATGGTGTCAGTATGCGTAAGGCGTTTTTACGCGCCCCATTAGATTTTACTCGCATCAGTTCTGGCTTTAATATGCGGCGCTTACATCCTATTACTAAACAAGTTAAACCGCATCGGGGTATTGATTATGCGGCACCGCGTGGCACGCCTATTTTCTCTACAGGCGACGGTCGAGTGATTGAGTCAAGCCGAAGCAGAGCAAATGGTAATTATATTTTTATTCGACACGGTGAATCTTATATCACCAAATACCTGCATCTTCATCGGCGCTCAGTCTCCAAAGGTCAACGAATCAAGCAAGGGCAAATCATTGGCCAGGTCGGCTGCACCGGCCTATGCAGCGGACCTCACCTTCACTATGAGTTTTTAGTGGACGGGGTGCACCGAAATCCTCGTACAATTCTAAAAAAACTGCCCAAGGCAAAACGGCTTAGCACAAAGTATAAAACTGACTTTATTGCAGCTATTACTAGTACTCAAATGCAGTTGGTAAGTAATAGTAGCGCTTTTACACTCGCCAGCCATCGATGACGTCGCTTTATATCGGGCTAATGTCTGGCACTAGCGTCGATAGTATAGACGCTGCATTACTCGACCTGAGTGATCCGAGCAAGCTAAGATTATTAGCGACGCATAACCACGCCATACCCCAAACAATTAAACGTTTAATTCACAAGCTATGCCAACCAAGCGATAATGAAATTGAGACAATGGGCCGGCTTGACCGAGATTTGGGCCGGTTATTCGCCGAGGCAGCAACAACACTGCTTAAAAAAAGCCAGCACTCGAAGGATGATATAGCGGCCATCGGAAGCCATGGGCAAACCATTCGTCATGGGCCGTCAGCAATGCCAGATATTCAGCCAAGCTTCAGCTTACAAATCGCCGATCCCAATACCATCGCTGAGTTGACGGGTATCACGACAGTGGCTGATTTTCGTCGTCGCGACATTGCAGCAGGCGGTCAGGGTGCGCCATTAACACCGGCGTTTCATCGCGCCATCTGCGTTGGGCAGACTCAACCCTGCGTCATTTTAAATCTTGGCGGCATTGCCAATCTCACGCTTATAACCAAAAATGAAATCGTCAGTGGTTTTGATACAGGACCCGCTAATACTCTATTGGATGGTTGGATTGAGCGACACAAACAACGCCGCTTTGACGACAAAGGTCAATGGGCGAGCACAGGGCAATGTCAATTGGCATTGTTAGAGCATTTAAAAAAACACCCCTACTTTAGCTTGCCGGCACCTAAAAGCACTGGCAGAGAACAATTTAACCTCGAATGGTTGGATCAAATTCTGAACGATACTGATGCGCAAAATTTAGCCGCTGAAGATGTGCAAGCCACTCTAACGCAACTGACCTGCGACACGATCGCAAAGGAATTATTGCAGCTACCGAATAAGGTCAATGCGGTGTATTGCTGCGGTGGAGGTGCTCACAATAGTTTTTTATTGGGGCAGTTAGCGATCGCTTGTCCCGATTATCAGATAACGACCACACAGGCGCTTGGTATTGATCCTGACTGGCTTGAGGCGTCGGCTTTTGCTTGGCTTGCGCAGCAAAACTTAGCCAAGCAATCGATCGATCTAGGCAAGGCAACACGTGCCAAAAATGCTGCCATCTTGGGCGGCATTTATCTTGCCTAACGGCCATTGAAACGCTAAAAAATGAGATGACGAGAGATTAAACAGAAAATGAAGAACCACACCCGCAGGTGGAGTCGGCATTGGGGTTATCAACGATAAAGCGAGAGCCTTCTAGCCCTTCGGTGTAATCGACGCTGCCACCAGCTAAATATTGGTAACTCATCGAGTCCACTACGAGGCTGACACCCGCATTGTCAATAACTGCATCATCATCAGCGACCAACTCATCAAAAGTAAAGCCGTACTGAAAACCCGCGCAGCCACCACCAGTGACAAACACGCGCAGCTTTAGGGCGGCATTCTCTTCTTCATCGATCAGGCTTTTAACCTTGATCGCAGCACGCTCAGTGAACAGGAGTGCTGACGATTGATGAGCGGTATCTGTACTCATGCGATTCCTTTGAATGGGGTTAATGTGAAATCCGTGCTGATATTCACACGGCCTAATAACAATAGAGTAATTATAACACAAGCCGACATGAGCATTTTTACTTATTAAGACAGACCAACAACTGAGGCTTTTAAACCGCCTTTAGCCGTTGAGGCCCGAATCGACGTACTGGCCTAAAATATCATCAGAATCAATAGCTTGACTAACAACTTCAGGTGCTTCGAGGCGGTTTTTCGGAGAATCTTTGGTGTACATCAAGCCTCCATTAATTTGCGCACCTTTCACCATTTCCATCATTTGATAGTGGACATCACCACAAACCAATGCCTTGGCCGCTAGCTCTACTCGTTTCGATGAATAGACATTCCCTTCTATTTGACCGTTAACGATGATCACTGGTGCACACACATCGCCTCTTACTTGTCCACTGTTTTGAATTCTTACCTGCGAGGTCTCACAGCAAGGGTCAGCAATGATATTTCCAACCACGCTACCTTCGATCTCAAGGCACCCTGAAAACTTTATTTCACCACTAATCTCTGTGCCTGTCGCGATTAACGTCGTGGTGTCTGCACCGATCAGCGTACCCTTGGTTTTATTATTAAACATCAATTAGCTCCTAGCAGTGCCTGCCATTGAAAACTTCGTGTGACTTTCTGTGATTTTTTTGTGCTTGTCTCAGCGCTGATGACAATGCTAACAGGCTGGAGTTCTTGCGGCAATTTGAATTGTCCCTGCATGCGTTGAAAAAAACGAAACCGTAATCGAGCAGGCATAGAATCTGTTACCCCAGGTAAATCTGAAAAAGCTATGCGCTCTACGCCATGTGGACCTTGCACCAATAATTCCATCATGACCGACCCTTTGAGCACCGAATGCTTTGTCGCTGACTGAGTTAAAATGGCGGTATAATGATAAAAGTCAGTATCTGCATCATAACTGAGATAAAAGTCATGAATTGCTAGACCTATCGCCAATTCATCAGGTGCCATCAAGCCTCGATAAAACGCAATATCGGCTTCTAAATCAGTAATCTCTTGGCCGTAAGTCAGTAATGACAATCGCACCTCTTCATTCGCCATTCGCGCAATTTCTGCCGCCTTATCAGAGCTGACTGATCGCTGGCGAGCGAGCGCGACATCCTGCTCAAGCTCAGTCACCAACTGGCTAAGATCGGCATTTTGTATGATTAAGCGGTCGCTTTCAGCAAGCCCTATTCGATAACTTAGATAAAACCCTACAGCAACCATAAGCAACATAATGGCAATTAATAAAGCGACTCGAAAAGTATTATATGCGGTTAGTCGAAGTACAAAACTCTGGCCTATTTTCATAATTTCCTTTAGGGCAGCAAGGCAATGTTGGACAGGCCAATCGTTTCTGGCCAGTCCAACATAATGTTCATAACTTGAATCGCCTGACCAGCGGCACCCTTTACCAAATTATCTTCAACGACCAAAATAGCAAGCATTGAGGACGAAGCGATTGGCTGAACACTGATACGGCAGACATTCGTGCCTTTAACACTTCGTGTCTCTGGATATTGGCCTGCCGGTAGAATATCGACAAACGGTTCATCGATAAAGCGCTGCTCATAAAGGGCTTGAAAATCTTCGGTAAAGTTTTTGGGCTTACAATACAAAGTGGAATGAATTCCACGAATCATCGGCAACAAGTGTGGCACGAAAGTAAGCGTGACCGCTTTACCGGCCATCGCATTAAGGCCTTGCTCAATCTCAGGCAAGTGTCGGTGTCCTGACACCCCATACGCCTTAAAATTATCGCTGACCTCTGAAAATAAATTAGCCACGCTGGCTTGCTTGCCAGCGCCACTTATGCCGGAAGCCGAATTAGCAATGAGCGAATCTGTCTCTATTAAACCCTGCTCCAACAACGGTAAAAAACCAAGTTGCACCGAAGTGGGATAACAACCAGGGCAGGCTAATAACTGAGCGCCCCTAATCTGTTCACGATGCGTTTCAGGTAAGGCGTAAACGGCCGAGGCAATTAATTCAGGGCAGGCATGCTTAACACCGTACCAATGCTCCCATTGGGCCACATCTTTTAATCTAAAATCAGCAGATAA
>DDED01000062.1:26061-41387 GCA_002336035.1 Cellvibrionales bacterium UBA1963 | reverse complement strand
TAAAATCAGCAGATAAATCAATTACTTTTACGCCAAGGCTCATTAACTCGGGCATCATATTCATTGCCACAGCATGAGGTGTGGCAAAGAAGATGACCTCGCAAGAAGCCGCTAAATCCTTTGCTTGAGGCGCCGAAAAAGCCAGTTCACAGTGGCCGCGTAAGTTTGGCCAATAATCTGCCAAACGAACACCTGCCTCACTACGAGAAGTCACTCGGGTCAATTCAACCTGTGGATGACCCAATAATAAACGCAGCAATTCTGAGCCGGTATAACCCGTTGCGCCAATGACACCAACACGAACAGTTGGGCTAGTTGTATTCACTGTATTGTCCTTTTTTCGAGGCCTGCACTTAAAGTCAGATCATACTAGGCTAAAATCTTCCGCCATGCGTACAATAATCAAACAGAAGACCCTGTGTTTTCATTATAACGTCAACCTTAAGACGCGATGATAAAAGTCCCAAGGGCAAAACAAAAGTGCATTCTTTGCATTACCATGACAAGATGCTATTAAATAACATAAACACACAAAACAAAACTTTAAATAGGGTGATGAATAACCATCACCTGTGGCAATTTAGACTACCCATGAGCAATTAAGCCATGTTATGGATCAAGGCCCTGCATATTATCTTTGTTGTCTGCTGGTTTGCGGGTATTTTTTACCTGCCTCGCCTTTTTGTTTACCATGCGATGTCAACCGAAGACTCTGTGAAGTCACAGCTACTTATAATGGAGCAAAAACTTTACCGTTTCATCACACCCTTTTCATATTTAGCGATCGGCTTTGGGGCTTGGCTAGCAAGCTTTAATCTTGACTATTACCGGTCCCAACCGTGGTTTTGGGCCAAGCTGGCATGCGTTGCCTGCCTGCTGGCTTATCATATTCAGTGCGGTCGCTACATTCGCCGCTTCGCCTCAGGTGAACAACCACACAGCCATACCTTTTATCGCTGGTTTAATGAAGCACCCGTGATTGCCTTATTTGCCATCGTGATTCTCGTCGTCGTCAGACCCTTTAGCCTTTAGGCCTCAACATGCCAAATACACGAAAATCTAATTATAATGCTATATCGACAACCGCCTTGGCCAAGTACTTTGATATTCCCAGCCAAACGTTATTCAACTTTCTCACTGAAAAGTCATGGATAGAAAAAATAGGCACGCACTGGCGTCTTACAGGCAAAGGTGAATTTGAAGGCGGTGAATACATTCAAAGTTTAAAGTTTGGTGAATATATTGGCTGGCCTAAAACAATTATTGAACACATTATCTTTCAGGAATTACTCGATATACCCCTCAATGTTGAAACATTAGGTAAACGCTTTGATATTGGTAGTCATCGCTTCAATGCATTACTGGCAGAATTAGGCTGGCAAACTCGCTTTCATAAGGGCTGGACGATCACTTCTTTAGGTAAAAATTTAGGCGGCATAGAAAAAGAACACACAGAATCTGGCGTACCCTATACGGTATGGCCTAGAGACATAATAGATCAACCAGGACTGGAACAAGCATTAGAACAATTGAGTGCCAAAGAGCAGTCGACAGAAGTGACATCTGGTGTCTCTAAAAAAACTTCGCCCAGCAAACAACAAGCCGCCTTAAACTTTAATGAAAAAATAAATTGGCACACCCGAGATGGCCATAATACGACAAATCAACAACACCATCATGTCTGCAATTGGCTTTACTTAATGAGTGTTGTCCACGCCTATCGCTGGCCTTTAGCTGATAAAAAAATGGGCTGTTGCGACTTTTATTTGCCTCAAGCAAACGTCCATATAGAGTGCTGGCAACTTCATGAAGAAGCCGCTTCAATTAGCCAAAAACTTTTACGGATAGATTACTATGAAAAGCAGAATCTGGCTTTTTTAGAATTAAAAAGCGAGGATCTGAACCGCCTTGATAACGTTCTACCGAAACTTTTATTGAAGTATGGCATCACCGTTTATTAGCAATAATAGCTGGCGGTCGCTCATGACTGTAGGATAGAACTCTCAAGCTAATACTTTTGCTCTAAATCAACCAAACCTTGAAGAGGCAGGCCATCGATATACGCGCGGATATTCTCAACAAATGGCTGGGCTAGTCGCTCCAGTATTTGCGGCGAACTCCATGAAATATGCGGCGATAATCGCACAGACTGATGGTGATAAAGCCAATGCCCTTCGGGTAAAGGTTCAGGTTCAACCACATCGAGTGACGCTAATCCCACCTGACCACTTTCCAAGGCTTCAAGTAATGCTTGCTGATCAATCAGCGAACCTCTGGCTACATTTATTAAATGCACCCCCGGCAAACAATAAGATAATGTCGCCCGATTAATAATGTGATGGGTTGACGCGGTCGCTGGGGCAGCTAACACAACATGGTCAGCATCTGATAGCAGAGCCTGCAAATCACCTACGGCCTCAATACCCTCAGGCCATTCACTGCGCGGTTGACGCGCGAGCACTTTTACGTGAATGCCAAACGCCAATGCTCGTTCAGCCACTAACCGACCGATGGAACCAAAACCTAATAACGCTAAGGTATTGCCACTGGTTTGAGATAATTCAGCACTATGCCATTGCTCAGGGGGTTGCGAGATCCAAGCAGAGGGCAGTTTTTTATCCGCAGTCAGCACCATTGCCATTACCCATTCAGCAATCGGCAAAGAGTGCGCGCCGCGAGAGCAAGTTAATGACCGGTTGCCTATTAATTCAAATGGGAAATAATCGACCCCTGTGCCGAAAACGTGCAACCACTTAAGCGACGAGTTAGGGCTGCGTTCAGGACTCAAAAATTCTTCTAGCTGATGGTTTTCTTCAACGCCCAATGTCAGCAATATTTCTGGATTGACTGTCGGCGGTATCTCTTCATTAGGCGGCAATACAAGCAATTCAATCGATGGACTCAACTGCTTGATTTCTGACTCTAACGCTGGCGCCGAAAAAGGTAGTACTATCTGCATTGAGCTTCTGCCCCTTAATAACGAATGAGTATAATGAACGGATTAGCCGCGACCAAGAAGTTCACGGTTTTTCTCTTTTAAGCGATCACTTTTTTTAAGTAAAACATACAACGCACCGCTACCCCCATGATGTTTTTGCGCACTATGATAAGCCATTACCTGCGGAATCTCTTTTAACCATTTCGCAGTATAACTTTTTAATTTAGCTTGCTGATTAATATTTCGCTCACCTTTACCGTGTAAGATCAACAAACAGCGAGCGTCACAAGCCGTTGCCTCGACAATGAATCTAAACACCTCTTGGCGCGCCTCAACCACCGTCTTACGATGCAGATCTAAGCGACCATCGATACTGTACTTGCCGAGGCGAAATTTTTTAAACACGCCATCTTGAATGCCTGCGCGTTTAAAGCTCAAGATATCCAACGGTTTGACTAAATCAACATAGTCGTCAGACACTGAAGCTATGGGATTGATATCAATAGCGGATTGTTGATCGCCAACCGCTGCCTGTCGCTGATAAGCCTTGGTGTCGGTGCTAGCAGAGATTTTTAACTGGGCACGGTCAATTGGCTTAAGCGGCTTTACACCGTCGAGTTGTTGACGGAATAAATTATCGTCATCATCCATAATTACACCTTTTTTGTACTGCCCGTATTTTTACTTTCGCCAATGGATCAAGCCTTTACCAATAAGGCTCAATAACGCTAAACTTTCTCTGTGATATTGTTGTTAATTATATTCTATAACCATACAAGCTCTTCATTCTAAATGAACCAGGCATAAACTCATGTGCGTTAAGGTTACTTAGGACCCCAATGAAAATAGTGATACTGCAACATGTACCCTTCGAAGGGCCGGCTGCCATCCGAACATGGGCGAGGTCTAATGGTCATGAATTGCGCTGTTTTGTTGCCAGCCATGGCGCTGAACTGCCCAGCATCGATAGCTTTGACAGCCTAATTATCATGGGCGGACCCATGAGCGTCAATGACCAATTCACATGGATGGCCAAGGAAATGGATCTGATACGATCCGCAATTACTGCTCAGCGGTATGTCATCGGCATTTGTTTAGGCGCTCAATTAATCGCGGCCTCACTAGGGGCTGAAATAACACCGCACGATCAGCGAGAAATTGGCTGGTTCAATGTTGAATACGGTTTGTCGCCTGAACAAGAAATAGCACATCCGCATTGGTCTAATGGCCTATTCCCGCCCCAATTCATGCCGTTGCATTGGCATGGAGATCGCTTTGACATTCCTCCCAATGCGACAGCGATTATTCGCTCAGAGGCCTGCGAGAATCAAGGCTTCATTGTCGGCGAATACACCATCGCGCTTCAGTTCCATTTAGAATTTGATCAATCGGCAGCGGTAAGAGTCATTCACGCTTGCAAAAATGAACTTTTGGAAGGCGGTTCTTATGTTCAAACCGAGCAGGAAATACTGAGCAATGAGCAGGCATTTCATAATGCCAACGCACTGTTGTTTTTATTGCTTGAGGCAATGGCGACACACTTCTTAACGGCTGATTAAAAAATCTCTTCCGGCCGAATGTCAAATCGCTGGGCAGAGGCACTATCAACATTTTCATAACGGGCCGGATCTGTTGCTTTTAGCCGGTTAAGCTGCGCCTGAAGTTCGGCTGTAATATCTTGCCGAATAACAATTTCAACCCGCCGATTAATCGCTCGTGATGCCGAATCAATATTTGGAGTTAAGGGGCTGTTATCGGCAAAACCACTTACAACAAAGCGCGCAGAATCAAGCACTCCTTCACTCAAAAGTGCGTGAGCCACACTTACCGCGCGAGCACTTGAAAGCTCCCAATTCGATCGGAATCGAGCGGTTGAAATAGCAATGTTATCCGAATGACCCTGCACATGAATATTGCCAGGTTTATCGGTTAACACATCACGTACATCGAAAAGTACTTGGTCAAAGCCCGCCGATAAACGGGCAGAACCTGAATCGAAAGAACCTTGTTCTTTAATTCTAACCGTAATCTCCCTTCCTCGCGTTTCTATCTCAACCTCACCTTTTATTATTTGCTCTGATAAAGCATTCGCCAAATCAACGGCATCTTCACGGGTTTGTAATGTCAAATTCTCAAGCTGTTTACGCAAGGCATCGTCAGCGCCGTCACTAGCGGGGTCGGAATCAACTGGTAGATTTTTTAACTGCTGATCGATAGTTTCTTGTATCACAGTATTAATAACGGTTGGCTCTGTTCGCCCCGGACTAAACTCTTGAGCAATAATACTTGTTCCTAAAGGGATATCATCAGCGTCTACCACGCGCTGAACGCCAAAGGCCATTCGCATTGAGCCGGCTAAACGCTTAAACTTAATGGCATCCATCTCGGCAAAAGAAAGAAGTAACACAAAAAAACACATCAGCAGCGCCATTAAATCTGCAAAGGTACCCATGTAAGCCGGTAATCCCTCGGGCGGACAATCACATTCTTCTTTATTTTGTGACATTTTTCATCACCCTCAAGCGACGGTTTGGATGCCGACTAAGCCGTCAACTCACGTTTATTAGCAGGAAGATAATTACGAAGCATTGAGTCTATTATCCGTGGATTTTGACCACCTTGAATACCCATCAAAGCGTCAATAATCATATGCTTTATTCGGCTTTCCTCATTTTTACGCAAGGACACCTTGTCTGAAATGGGTAAGGCAATCATATGGGCAATCATGGCACCATAAAGGGTGGTTAACAATGCGATGGCCATGGCGGGGCCAATCGAAGACGGGTCAGACATATTAGCTAACATTGCCACTAAACCTATCAGCGTGCCAACCATGCCCATAGCCGGTGCCGTATCGCCAATCTGGCGCCAAATAGCAGCGCCAATTTCGTGCCGTTTGGTGGTCTCATTCAAATCTTTGAGTAATAAATTTCTTACAATATCAGCATCATGGCCATCGACCAGCAACTCGATACCCTTGCGCAAGAATGGATGACTTAATTCCTTATTTTCAAGAGCAAGCAAACCACTTTTGCGCGCTATATCGGCCAATTCAACAACCTCGTCTATTAAACCAATAGGGTCGATTGGCTTAACGATAAACGCTTTACCCGCTACTCGAAAACAGCTTAAAAACTGCGGCAAACTAAATTTCATTAACACCACAAATATGGTTCCAACTACGACGATCATAACGGCAGGAATGTCAAAATAAATACCAAGGCCGCCACTCAGTGACATCGCCAGGCCAATAATTAAAAAAGCGCCGACAATTCCTACTAAGGTTGCTAAATCCACTCCAGACCCCACATTTGGCTAATTAAAAATTCATTCACTTTAAGTCAGTATACAGGCTGTGCGAAACAATGCTTTACCTCATCACTTGAAATGGCCCAATACATCAATAAGACTGGTTTCTTTTAACAATAATCATAGCAAGATACAGCGATCGATTGAAATAGGATGCAAACGAGACTGCATAAACAAAAAAAAATTGATATTATATTTCTCTGCGTTGAAGAACCATCAACACATGTAATGTTTATTAATCGATCGAATCATTGAGACGTATAACGAATTATGACTAAAGCCAAACAAAAACCCGATTTTGAGCAATCGCTAGCTGAACTCGAAGCATTGGTCGATGCGCTAGAGACCGGCGACCTCAGTTTAGAACAGTCATTGACCAGCTTTGAAAAAGGCATCGAGCTAACCCGTAGCTGTCAAACCGCGCTTAATGAAGCCGAGCAGACAGTCAAGATCCTCACGGAGAAAAACGGCCAGCCAATTCTTGAAGATATGCCTGCTAGCGATGACGACTAATAGTCTAGACGCTTATTGCGCACAACATCAGCAAAGACTCGAACGTTTTTTAATCGAAGCAATAAACGCGCATACGCAATCTATTACTCAGATACCAGCAGCAAAACCGTTGCTTGATGCTCTTCGCTACAGCAGTTTAGGCGGAGGCAAACGCATTCGTGCAATGTTGGTTTATATGGCTGCCCAAGCGTGTCAATCCTCCGACATTGAGTCAGAGATGGTCGATTGCGCGGCTGCCGCGGTCGAACTCATACATTGCTACTCATTGATTCATGATGATTTACCCGCCATGGACGATGATGACTTGCGCCGAGGCAAACCCAGTTGTCATATCGCATTTGGAGAAGCCAATGCGATCTTGGCTGGCGATGCACTCCAAACCTTAGCATTTACAATGCTAACCAAAGCAGGCCGTAGCGATGATCAACTTCGCTTGGTGTTGCTTGCACAGCTGACAGAAGCAGCGGGTATTAATGGGATGATTGGCGGCCAAGCCATTGATCTCGCTGTTACCAATAAAACATTATCTTATTCTGAGCTTGTCGCTATGCACCGCTTAAAAACGGGAGCATTAATAGAGGCAGCGGTTGCTATGGGAGCGAGCTGCTCAAAAGCAACGACGCATCAACAGCAAGCCTTATCAGATTATGCGCAAGCCATTGGTCTGGCGTTTCAAATTCAGGATGACATTCTTGATATTGAAGGCGAATCGATTGATATTGGTAAAACCAAAGGCGCTGATATTGCCGCCAATAAAGCAACCTACCCCGCAATTTTAGGGCTACAGGCAGCCAAAGCTGAGGCGCAAGCACTCTGCGATAAAGCCTTAATCAGTTTATCGATATTTGATCAAGACGCGGCACCCCTGCGTGATCTAGCTCATTTCATTGTTAATAGATCACATTAAAATCATGCACTTAATCGGTGTTTAACGCTCCATCATCGACCCCACTGTCGCAACTGCACGCGGTAAGTCATCTTTTCGCTAAAACCATCTGTTCATCGGTATTATTTATGTTCAAAAGAAGGGCGTAATAGTCGAGTAATCAAGTCTCGAGTGCGGTAAGATGGAACCATAATATGTTAAAAACCAGTAATTAAGGCCAGCTCAGTACAATGATCCATACTCAATGACCAAACCTCGCCAATACCACTGTTTTCCCGAACAACGGCCGGAAACGCCGTTACTCGATCTAGCACCACTGCCGGAGTTATTACGAGGCCTTGATGAATCGCAATTACCGCAATTGGCTGACGAACTGCGTGCGCATTTACTTTATTGTGTCGGTCAATCTGGCGGCCACTTTGGTGCGGGGCTGGGCGTGGTTGAACTCACCGTTGCGCTGCACTATTTACTCGACACGCCGCGCGACAAATTAGTGTGGGATGTTGGTCACCAAACTTACCCGCATAAGATTTTAACTGGCCGTCGCGACAGTATGCTAACCATGCGTCAAACCGACGGTTTAGCAGGCTTTCCCAAACGCAGCGAAAGTGAGTACGACAGTTTTGGCGTCGGGCATTCCAGCACCAGTATTAGTGCCGCTTTAGGGATGGCCATCGGCTACCAAGATGAACAACCGCCACGTCAAACCGTAGCGGTGATTGGCGATGGCGCTATGACCGCGGGCATGGTCTTCGAAGCGCTTAACCATGCAGCCGATACCGATGCAAACATGCTGGTTATCGTCAATGACAACATGATGTCAATTTCAAAGAACACCGGCGGATTGGCAACTTACTTCTCTAAAATATGGGCCAGCAAAACGTATATTCAATTACGTGCCGGCAGTAAAAAAGTACTCTCTAAAATTCCACCCGCATGGGAATTAGCACAGCGAACAGAAGAACATATGAAAGGCATGGTAGCGCCTGGCACATTGTTTGAAGAATTAGGGTTTAACTATATTGGACCTATCGACGGCCATGATCTTAGCTCACTTATCCCAACATTGCGTAACATGTTATTAATGAAAGGGCCGCGATTGCTGCATATCAATACCACAAAAGGCAAAGGCTTTGCTCCAGCAGAGGCTGACCCTGTAGGATTTCATGCCGTCAATAAAATCGAGCAACCGATCCAAGATAAAACCGAAAAGGCTCTCGCCGAGACAATCGCGAAAAAAAGCACCAGCGCGCTTGCATCTAAAAAAATCAAATACCAAGATGTTTTTGGCCAATGGCTTTGCGACATGGCAGCACAAGACCCTGCACTGATTGGCATTACGCCGGCCATGTGCGAGGGCTCAGGAATGGTCGACTTTGCCGAGCGTTTTCCCGAACGTTATCACGACGTGGCAATCGCAGAACAGCATGCCGTTACCTTTGCCGCGGGGTTAGCCTGCGAAGGAAAAAAACCTGTTGTCGCTATTTATTCGACCTTTTTGCAACGGGCTTATGATCAACTAATTCATGATGTTGCATTGCAAAATCTCGATGTCACGTTTGGCATTGATCGTGCTGGACTTGTGGGGGAAGACGGCCCTACTCACGCTGGAAGCTTTGACTTATCTTTCTTGCGCTGCATACCAAATATGATAGTCATGGCACCATCCGATGAAAATGAGACTCGGCAATTACTCTTCACTGGCTACCAATTTAATGGCCCCGCGGCTATTCGCTACCCTCGCGGAGTAGGACCCGGTACGCCAATTAATACTGAAATGAAAACGCTGCCTATCGGCCAAGGAATATTACGCCGAAGCGGTCTGAGGGTCGCTATTTTAAACTTCGGCACGCTGCTAACACATGCTATTGAAACAGCTGAACTGCATAATTACACCGTCGCTGACATGCGCTTTGTGAAACCTTTGGATGAAGCCTTAATTGACTCGCTTGCCTCATCGCATGATCTACTTGTCACACTTGAAGAAAATACGATTCAGGGCGGCGCAGGTTCTGCTGTGCTTGAGTATTTACAACAAGCAGGTGTTACCACACCCACTCTGCAACTTGGCTTGCCCGATCGTTTTGTTGATCATGGCAAGCACCACGACTTGCTTGCAAGTTGCGGTTTAGATAAAACTGGAATCGAACAAGCCATTTCACGGCGACTAGCCTCTTTAGTAATTGATCATCAACAACAATGGGCAAATGAATCTAACCAATAGCTCTAGCAATAGTTATTTTTTTAACCGCGGCAAATAATTATTCTTCGATGATATGACCTAGCTTACCGGCCTTAGTCTCTAGATATTTTTCATTATGTGAATTTCGGCCAGTGCTAATCGGTAAACGTTCTACCACATTGAGTCCCAACTCAGTCAATGCTGCAACCTTCTCTGGGTTATTCGTCATGAGACGGACTTGACTCACTGAAAAATGAGCCAGCATTGATTGGCAAATACTGTAATCACGTAAGTCGGCACTAAATCCTAAAGATTCATTTGCTTCAACCGTGTCTGCACCGCCGTCTTGTAACTGATAGGCCTTTACTTTATTGAGCAAACCGATCCCGCGGCCTTCTTGCTTGAGGTACAACAAAATCCCCCGACCCGCTTCAGCAATAGCCGCCAAGCCAAATTCAAGTTGAGCACCACAATCACAGCGCAGACTAAACAACGCGTCGCCTGTTAAACATTCAGAATGCACTCTCGCTAACACCGGATCGGTTGTTGAGAGATCACCTAAAGTCAAGGCAATATGTTCTTTGCCGGTCGCCTCATCATGAAATCCATGCATCTGAAATTCACCCCATCGCGTGGGAAGCTTGCAGGATTCAACAAATTTAACGCTCAACTCTGAACTCCTAATGAAGAAACAACCAATTAAATAAACAAGGGCGTGAATTCTACCATGCTGGCGACAGTTTGCGGTTGACTAACAGTCGCCAAACAAGTCGAATCTTAGCAATCCGCAACAAAACTGGCCGTTAATGCGCCTCAGCAAGACTCAGTTTGGCCGTACACGATAAATTCTACCTGCCAAATCATCACTGATATAAACGCTGCCTTGTGCATCTTGGATCACTCCTGCCGGACGACCTAACACCTTTTGATCAAGCAGAAATCCCGATAAAAAGTCTCTCGATTGAATACTGCCATCGTCATCCCAGTGCAATGAAATCACTTTGTATCCGTCGAGATCGGATCGATTCCATGAGCCATGAAGGGCCACCACGGCGCTACGCTGATAAATAGATGGCAATGACTTAATTTTTCGTAAAAAATGAATTCCTAACGGCGCATTATGAGGCCTAAACTGAAATGATGGTGGTCGAGTGACGGCTAGTAAATCAACCCGATCCTGCCCCATAGCAGGATCCGGTTGATTATCCCCATGGTAGTAAGGCCACCCATAAAAGCCACCATCAACGATGTGATTTAATTCATCGGGCGGAAAATTGTCCCCCAACATATCTCGGCTATTTTCTGTTGCAAACAGCTCCTTAGACCATGGCGTCCAATCAAAACCAACGCTATTTCGAAGACCGCTGGCAACAATCGTTGGACCTGAACCATCAAGCTCAATACGCATCAACGTTGAATAGCGCTCATCGTCAGGCAGACAGTTATTGCATGGCGAGCCAACATTAAAATACAATTGCTCTGCGGCAGAAATTGCCAAGGTTTTAAGGGGATGAAAGCCCTCAAAAGGTAGCTCGTCAATCAACGTTTCAACATCTCCGATCAACTGGCGACTGTCCGAGTCAAAACGCACTCTGCTAATACGATCGGGTTCTGCGAAGTACAACCAGCCATCATGCAAAACCACACCATGAGGATTGTTACGCTCATCGAGCAGCGTGGTCCGGCTATCAGCTTGACCATCATTATCCATGTCGCTTAGCAGTACGATTGAATCACTTCCAATATCACTTACAATCACATCGCCAGCCTCGGTAATATGCATCATCCTCGGTCGATCCAGGCCTTCGGCATAAACATTAACGACAAACCCACGAGCTGTTTTTAACTGGCCTAGTACTTCATCGCTGGGCACATCCTTTTTAAAATGGCTAGCGTTGGTCAGTAACTGCCATGCAGCGGTACCTGCAGAAGGGTTTTTGATTGCGACAACACTGACCAGCGCACTGAATAGGACTAACAGTATTAGGAATATTTTTTTTATCATTTTAATGGCATACTTTTATAAGTGGGTCGGTTAACGCTGACTCAAGTTTAAGCTCTGTGGCAGTGTTAGTATATAGTCTTTGATTTCATCGCGGACTCGACGATAATGAACCATCGCTTGTTCTGTATTGACAGTATCAGCCGCTAAAGCAGGTGGATCATCAAAACTTCGATGAACCCGCTCAGTATCACCCGTAAAGACTGGGCAATGCTCGTCGGCATGGCCGCACACTGTGACCACAATATCAAACGAATGCTGGGACAACTCATCCAAACGCTCACTACAATGCTGGCTAATATCAATACCAAGTTCAGCCATCGCCTCTACGGCTAGGGGATTTAAGCCATGGCACTCTATGCCCGCTGAAAAGCATTCAATATCCTCGCTGCGATAATGACGGCAAAGGCCCTCGGCCATTTGGCTTCGGCAAGCATTACCCGTGCATAAAAAAAGCAATGTCTTTTTGCTCATGTCTAAACTCTACCCTCAAGAACATTAACGAAGTTATTTTAGAATAAATGACGCGTATGAACGAGGCTACTAATTGGATCATTCATTATTTACCTTTCATCAATGCTGGTTATTAGAATAGCCTCTGGTTATAATAATAAAACATCCTGAGGGGTGGCTCTAATAAGAGCCTGAGATGCCAAAATGTTGAAAGACGAGGCAAACCCTTGAACCTGATCCGGTTAGTACCGGCGTAGGAATAGGAGTTTACACTTAGCGCTTGCGTTAAGGCCTTCCGACGTTCGATAACCGGGTTTTCATTTTTGTTATGGAGACTCGCATGCTTTTAACGGCATTTTCACACCGCACTATTATTACCAAGCTACTATGCACACTTGCATTACCACTTAGCATTGGCGTTTATGCCATAGAACCAGACCGTGGTATTGAAGAAGTGATTGTTTCCGCCGAATTTCGCGACAGCGAATTATTAGCGCTTGCTAATAGCGTTACCGTACTAAACGAAACTTCGATTAAAAAGAATGGTGCGCAACATTTAGAAAACTTGTTAGGCCGTGCGCCCAACGTTAATTACTCTAGCGGGGCATCACGTGGTCGCTTTTTTCAAATTCGCGGCATCGGAGAGCGTAGTCAATTTGTTAATCCCATTAATCCTTCTATCGGCTTAATTATTGATGGCATTGACTTTACAGGCTTAGGACTCAGCGCAACGACACTTGATATCCAACAAATCGAAATTTTGCGTGGCCCGCAAGGCACTCTATATGGAGCGAATGCGTTAGGGGGGTTAATTAACTTCAATAGCAACACGCCCAGCGAAGAATACAGCGGGAGTATTAATACGCAATTTAGTAATTATAATGGTCGAAGTCTAGATGCTGTTTACAGCGGCCCCATCAACAACGATACCGGCTTTAGAATTGCCGGACGTATTAACCAACAGGACGGTTATGTCGAAAACAATTTTTTAAACCGGGACGATACCAATAATATTGATGAAGTCGTACTCAAAGGTGCAATTCATAGCAACATTAACGAAAACCTTAACATTAAATTCAATGCCTTTTTAATCGATATCGATAATGGCTATGATGCGTTTTCTTTGAATAACAATCGGATCACCACTTCTGACCAACCGGGCAGCGATTCTCAAGAAACATTAGCCGCTTCGTTGACTGCTTTATGGACTACAGACCTTGATTTCAATATTGAGGCTGTTATCAGTGCCGCGGATACCGACACTCTTTATAGTTACGATGAAGACTGGAGTTATGTTGGAGAATTCAACTCAAATACATACCCTTATAGCTCAGCTGATCGTTATGAACGGGATCGTAATACCCACAGTATCGACATTCGCTTAATTTCAAAAGTTGACCAAAAAATAATGGGCGGTCGTTCAGACTGGGTTTTTGGTATTTATCAGCGTTCAGAAAAAGAAACACTAGAAAAAAGCAAATCATTAGACCTACTACCAAAAGTTGACGGTGATTTCACCAATCAGTCCAATACAGATAACCATGCCATTTACGGTCAATTAACCACAGCACTTAATGATAGTTGGAATCTGATTACCGGCCTTCGCCTAGAGCATCGTGACGCTGACTATACCGACAGTGCCAATGTCAAAGAAGAGAAAAGCGAAACCTTCTTCGGCGGACGTTTAGCAATTGAATATCAAATCAATTCAAATAGTTTATTGTATGGGCTTGTTTCAAGAGGCTATAAAGGAGATGGCGTTAACGCGCAAATTATTGCTGCTGCTCAGCTCAACAGCAATATCGCTGAAAGTACTTTTTTCTTTGATGCTGAGACTCTTGTTAATTATGAACTAGGGGCAAAAATGCGATTGCTTGATAACACGCTACAAATTCAAACAGCTGTTTTCTATCAAGATCGAAAAAATGCTCAAGTTAAACAATCCATCTTTAACTCCGCTGATTTTTCCTTTGATGACTATTTCGATAACACTAGGGCTAATAGTCTAGGGCTTGAAATTGAAGCTATATACTTAGCCTCTGAAAAACTAAACTTATATGCCAGTTTAGGTTTATTAAATGCAGAGCTTGATGACTTTTTCAGCCTCACTCATGTTGATGCTCGCACGCTTGATGACGGCACCGCCATCAGTCTAGATGGACGAGATGTCGCTCATTCACCTAATTACCAGTTCACAATCGGCGGTGAGTACCGATTATCACCAAGCTGGACACTAGGAATTGACGTCGAAGGAAAAGACGAGTTTTATTTTTCTAACAGCCACAATGAAAAATCAGAGCGCTATGAGTTACTCCATACGCGCTTAAATTATACTGACAACCAAATGACGATCAGCCTTTGGTGTCGCAACCTTACTGACGAGGATGTGGAAACTCGTGGCTTTTACTTTAGTAATGAAGGCGGCAACAACCCGAGCAATGGTTATGCACCCGAAGCTTATACACAATTTGGAGAGCCTCGCTTAGTTGGTGTTAGTGCCACTTACGAATGGTAACTTAAAAAACAGGGAGCATTTATGAATATCACTGCTGAGCTTAGCCTTTACCCATTAACGGATGATTACGTGCCGACTATTCGGTCTTATATTAACACTCTCAATGCAGTAAACGGATTAGAAGTGCGTACTCACGCCCTAAGCACAGAGATATTTGGCGAGTTTGCCCTGGTGATGGAGACGATTCAAACGGTGACAGAACTGGTTTTTAAAGCTGAGTCAGCGGCCGTTTTAGTCGCCAAGTATTTAAATCGCGACCGGCGAGATCAATAACGGTTATGAAACTAATAGTTGAGATCTGGCAAGAACTGAGCCAATACTCGATACCTGAAATTATTGCGGTATTGGCCTCGCTTAGCTATGTCATTTTAGCGGCGCGCGAGCATCGCGCTTGTTGGCCCGCTGCAATGATGGGTTCCGGTATTTATGTAGCGGTCTTTTTTCAATACCAACTGTATATGGACTCAGCGTTGAACGTATTTTATGTAGCGATGGCTGTTTATGGGTGGTTGACTTGGAAAACAGCTC
>DDED01000062.1:25490-25711 GCA_002336035.1 Cellvibrionales bacterium UBA1963 | reverse complement strand
CTGCCAGCCAAATTTCCGCCGTTAAGATTCATTGCTGGTCGAAACAAACACACGTTTACGGGTTGTTGGCCGTTGCCTTACTGACATTAATCTCAGGCTTTTACTTAGCCAATAATACCGATGCTGCCTTTCCCTACTTGGACTCACTCACCACCTGGAGTAGTTTGTTTGCCACTTGGATGGTGGTAAATAAAGTTCTAGAAAATTGGCTCTACTGGATT
>DDED01000062.1:13235-25180 GCA_002336035.1 Cellvibrionales bacterium UBA1963 | reverse complement strand
TAGAAAATTGGCTCTACTGGATTGCTATCGACGCCTTATCACTGTATTTGTATATTAACAAAAGCCTATTTTTTACCTCGGCCTTATTTGTGCTTTACATTATTATTGCTGGCTACGGTTACTGGCATTGGCGCCAGCGCTGGCAAACACAAAAAAATGAGTGCTAGCATAGCGATGCAATCGCCAACGCTCGAACAATGCCTCAAGCAATGGCGCAATTGGCAACTAGAGCCTTCGGCATCAGAAGCACCTGTTGTGGCAAGAAAGCTAAATCAAGGAAAAACCAATCAAAGCTACTTATTAAAAACAGCGCAACATAGTTATGTACTTCGCATTCACGCAGATTCAGCACTCCATTCAATCGATAGGCAACAGGAATACCGTATTCAACAAGCGGTTAAAAAAATGGGCTTAGGCACATCAATATATTACCAAAGCCCCAATGACAGCTATCGTGTATCGGCATTCATTGAAGGCGACACAGTTACCCAGTTAAACGTACTCAATAATGACCAATTGGTACAATTATGCGAGGCTATTAAAAAATTGCACAGTGTCAGTATCGACTTACCCATTTTTAGTTACAGCCAACAGTTAACGCGCTACTGGCAGATGCTCAATCAGTCGACTTCCGTCACCACCGCTGACATTTCGGAGCAGGCCTCTATGCTCTCGTTGTGCTTGAAATATGAAAATGACTACGGCAGACGCCGCAGTCTGTGCCACCATGATCTGCACGGTGGGAATATTGTATTATCGGGGCAAGGTTCAGCCAGCAAAAAAGTCATTTTTCTTGACTGGGAATTCGCAGGCTTTGGTATTCCCAGCTTCGATTTTGCCGCTCTCGCCTGCGAGCTAGCGCTTGATATTGTTGATATTTCTCGCCTATGCGGCATATCCTGCAACGAACTTAATCGTGCGACCTCGGTCTATCGTTACATTTGTGAAGTGTATAATCGTGCCCGTGTTTGTTAGCATCATGCTAACGATGAGACCA
Source organism: Cellvibrionales bacterium UBA1963 (assembly GCA_002336035.1). Lineage (GTDB taxonomy): Bacteria > Pseudomonadota > Gammaproteobacteria > Pseudomonadales > UBA7434 > UBA7434. Next base: position 24,183 of record DDED01000062.1, on the reverse strand, counting down.
ACGCCTAAATGACACAATGGCCGATGTAATGACTGACTTCAGTAAACAAGAATTTTCTCGATATACTCGGCATATTCAGCTAAGCGATTTTGGCGTCAATGGACAACGTAAACTCAAAGCTGCGCGAGTACTTATCGTTGGCTGTGGCGGGCTAGGTGCACCCGTTAGCTTATACCTTGCCGGTGCAGGTGTTGGTCATATAACGCTAGTTGATGGCGACAATGTAGAACTGAGTAATTTACAACGGCAAGTCATTTTTTCCGAGGCAGATATTGGCCAAAGTAAATCTTTTTGTGCTCAAGCGCGACTTCAGCAACTCAATAGCCACATTACAATTGAAGCAATTAATAAATCACTCGGCACCGACAACGCGGCTGAACTTATAGCCGCTGCCGATCTCGTCATTGACTGTACTGATAATTTTGCTGTGCGTTACTTAATTAATGATCTTTGCAAAGCCCACAACAAAGCTTGGCTTTATGCCAGCGTATACCGATTTAGTGGGCAATGCTCACTATTCACGCCTCACCAATCTTGCTTTCGTTGCGTTTTCCCCCAACCACCAACCCATGCGCCTGACTGCAACAGCAATGGCGTACTTGGTGTTTTGCCTGGCATATTAGGCACCATACAAGCAACAGAGGCGATAAAATACCTAACAGATTTACCCAGCGGAATTTCAAATACTTTATTACTGGTTGAAGCAGACGATATGCAGCTGCAGAAGGTTCAATTACGCAAAGAAAAAAACTGTCCGGTGTGCCATGATGGATTTGTGTTTAATCCAACGTCCCCTGATTATCAAATCCTTTGTGATACGACAAAAGTGATCGATGTCAGTACTACACTCCCAGCTAAAGATTTTAACGATTGGCAAAAAAGAAATGATGTCGTAGTGGTAGATGTTCGTGATTATGACGAACATCTAGCCTTTAATTTAGGCGGTTTGCATATACCTCTTAACGAGCTCAAAGAGCGAATAAAAGAACTGCCTACTGACAAATTAATCCTTTTATATTGTCAGTCAGGTGTACGTAGTGCGGCGGCCGCATTGCAATTGCAATCTGCTGAATTGAGCGCACTGTCTGTTTCTGGCGGAATAGCACAAATTATTAGTCTTTAACAAGAAAACTGATCGACCGTTGACTGATCTTTTTGAACGCCTTTCAAAAATGAACAATCAGTAGGCCAATATTGTTTTTTTTTCGGTAAGCTAATCATTAATAATAATTCGCATTAATTGAGAAAACCCATGCATGATATCGTTATACGTAATGCCACCATCATAGACGGCACTGGCGAGAAGCCTTTCATTGGTGATATTGCTATTCAAGCGTCACGCATTAGCGCCGTAGGTCAAATCAGCGGCAGCGGCATTAAAGAGATTGATGCGCAAGATAAAATTGTGACGCCTGGATTCGTTGATATACATACCCATTATGATGGCCAAGCCACGTGGGACACCCAACTTACTCCTTCTATTTACCATGGTGTGACTACTGTTGTGATGGGCAACTGTGGCGTTGGATTTGCACCCGTGAAAGCTGAGCAACGAGACTGGCTCATCCGTCTAATGGAGGGTGTTGAGGATATTCCAGGAACTGCCCTGGCTGAGGGGATTGACTGGCAATGGGAAACTTTTCCAGAATTCTTAGACACCCTTGATCAAAAATCCCATATGATCGATATTGTTGCGCAAATACCTCATGGCGCTCTGAGAACCTATGTTATGGGTGAGCGAGGCGGCAAGCACGATGAAAGACCCACTGCCGATGAAATTTTGTTGATGGCTGAATTAACCGAACAAGCTATTGTTGCTGGTGCCGTTGGCTTCTCTACATCACGAACAGTTAACCATAAAACAGCTGACGGCGAACCTACGCCGAGCTTAACGGCGAGCGCAGATGAACTAAACGGCATAGCACAAGGCTTGAAGCGCGCCAACCAAGGCGTAATTCAATTGGTCTGTGACTTTGATGACCATGATGCTGAATTCGAATTACTGCGCAGCATGGCAAAAATCAGCGGTCGACCTTTATCGGTATCTTTAAATCAGGATCCAACCAAGCCTGATGAATGGCGGCAAACTTTAGACGCCATCACTCAAGCAAATATTGAGGGCTTAACCATGACCGCCCAAGTCGCACCAAGACCCGTCGGGGTTATGTTGAGTCTTCAAAGCACTTACCATCCCTTTATATTGTGCCCTACTTTTCAATCGATTAGCCAGCTGCCGTTAACTAAGCAAGTCGCACAACTCGAGCAGGTAGCATTTCAACAAACCATTTTAAAAGAGTACCTGCAAACACCTTTATTTGATCTGAATCAAACATGGATAATGACCGAAAAACCAGATTATGAACCCACTCCAGAAGATTCAATCGCCGCGATAGCGTTGCAACAGAATACTCGTCCTGAGGCAGTTGCACTCAACGCTATGTTAGCCAATAACGGAACAGGGCTACTGTATTTTCCCGCTTTAAATTATGCCGAGGGTAATTCAGACATCAGCGAAGAAATGCTTAATCACCCCTACACAGTTCCTGGCTTAGGTGATGGAGGCGCTCACGTCAGCTTCATTTCTGACGCTAGTTTTTGTACTTATTTACTAACCCATTGGGCGCGGGACAGAAAGCGCGGCAACTTAATCCCCTTGCCACAGCTCATAAAAAATCAAACCCATGACACTGCAAAAGTCGTTGGTCTGCAAGACCGAGGACTGCTCAAAGTGGGCTATAAAGCTGATCTTAACATCATTGATTTTGAACAATTAGAATTATTGCGTCCAGAAATGGTGAGTGACTTACCCGCAGGCGGTAATCGATTAATGCAACGCTCAAAAGGTTATGAAGCAATGATCGTCAGCGGAGAAATTGTAATGGAAAAAAACCAAGCTACGGGCGCGCTTCCCGGAAAATTAGTTCGAGGCGCACAGAAAATAATCGACTAGAAAATTAATCATCTCTGTAATAAGCATCAACTAGGAATAACAATCATGAATAATAACAGCGACATCGTCACCGACTTTATTAACTGTTGGGGAAACAAGGATATTGATGGCATCATGGCCCACTTCAGTGAGGATGCAGTCTATATCAACATTCCCATGGAACCCGCTAATGAGGGCATTGTAGCTATTCGAGCCTTTATCGAAGGTTTTATCGGCATGGCCAGCGAAATTGATTTTATTGTCCATCATCAGATTGATAACGGCAAAGGCGTTATCATGAATGAACGCACTGATCGGTTTTTCATTAATGACGCATGGCTAGAATTACAAGTAATGGGCACCTTTGAATTAGCTAACGGCAAAATCACTCATTGGCGTGATTACTTTGATATGGCTAAATTAAACGGTGGCTAATCAGTGCTGGTGCCCACCAATGCCATGAGCATGGCCATGCGCTATTTCTTCTGCGGTGGCTTCGCGGACATCGTGAATAGCAATTGAAAAGTTCAATGCCTGACCTGCAAGGGGATGATTGATATCTAGATCAACATTGAATTTTCCAACTTTAATAACCGTAGCGTCTTTGGCTCCGTCTCTGGTATTCACCTTCACAATCGCGCCAACTACTAACTTTTTAGGCTTCGACGCTAAATGTTTTATCGGCACTCGTTTAATACTATCTTCGAGTCGAGGACCATAGGCCTGTGCAGCAGTTAACTCGACGTCGATCTTTTCACCGACTTCACCGCCCTCTAAGGCCTGCTCTAAAGCAAACATAATGCCATGGTGGCCATGTAAATAGGCCATAGGCTCCTCGGGATTCGAACGCTCGAGCTCAACACCAGTACTGTCTTTCAATATATAACTAAATGTGGCGACAGAATTAACAGCAATTTTCATATATTTATCTCAGTATTAGCTCAGTAAAAAGAGATTAAACAGGTGTAACCCTCGAAAAATCCACGATCGATAACAATAGATAATTAAATCAATAACATTTAGCTGGTTGGAGCATTGACATGTTAAAAATCATTCTATGCATTAACGTATTAGCCACCATTATAACCATAAATTCGCCCGCTATAGCAGTCGAAGCACAACATTCAAACCGCTTGAGTGAAAATACCCAAAATCAATTCGATACCGCATGGGAAAACTTAATTGACGGCCTTTATAAGGCAAAAGACACGCTCGAAAAACCGCAGCATTTTGCTCCGGCAGCCAGCGATAGGGGTTTAGCTGAAGGCTATAGATACTTGTTAGCCCACTTAAATCGAACCATCGAATTCGAATTTCGTGCTGACCCATTATATCCAGAGTTTTTCCGTTCAGTTGACATGCTGAGAAAATGGACCGGAGAAAATCCTGACGCCATATATTTAAAAGCCCCTATCGACGGCAAAGGTTTTTATCGTATCACGGGGCAAGCGGCCAATACCAAAGAATGGAAAAATTCTAAACGCGGCATTAAAGGCCCTAAAGCTCCCAGACATGTGACGTTTCAAACGATAAGTGATATACCGGGTAATAGCGGTGAAATGGCTGAAATGCAGCAATGCAAAAGCCAAACGCTCGACTTTATTACTGGCTTCACATTATCAACTGATAGAAAAGGACGCTTTGAATTACTCATTGGACCAAAACGACCAGAAAATTACAAAGGTGATTTTTTAATATCACGAAAATTAATAGCCTGCCCTAGTAATAATACTGAAGTTATAAAAGAAGCAAAGTGGTTAGCTGTAAGAGAAATTTTTTCAGACTGGGAAAATGAAATCCCCCTAGAATTAGATATCATTCGACTCGACAGTGTTGGGCTTAGTAAACCTCCCATTACTGTAGAAGACATAACTCACAAGTTAAATACCATCGCCAAAGAAGTTCCTAATCAAATTCGCTTTTGGAATTTAATCATGGAGTTTCCACTTGAAGTTGCGCGTGATGCTAATAAAGATGGTCAACGCAATCTACCAGTCAATGGCATTAATAAACCTGCCCCCCCTTTCACTGCAGGTGGCGTCGCCGGCGCTAAACAAATTTACGCATCGGGAGTCTTTGACTTTGGCATAGATGAAGCATTAGTAATTAAAATCACGGCGCCGGTAGAGCCTCATTACATTGGCTTTCAGTTGAACAACTTATGGATGGAAGGGCCTGACCAACAAAATTACGTCAGCAGCTTGTCAGGCCATCAACTTCCCGTATCAAGTGACGGCTCACGCTATTATATAATTGCTCATCAAGATCCCGGCGTTGAAGGTTGGGTCTCGACGACTGGTCTGCAGCATGGATTCTTTGCAATGCGATTTTTATTTAAAGACGACCCTGATGAAAAGTCACTGCCAAGTGCAGAGGCCACCCTTGTCAAGCTAACTGAGCTCGCCACTGTGATACCCAAAGATACATTGACCGTTTCCGTTAAGCAACGCTCAATCGAAATAGCAATCAGACAACAGCATATTAAACAGCGCTGGCGAGGTCATTAATTTAATAAAAAAGTATTTGGAACACACTAAAAAAATACAACAATAAACCGGCAAATAAACCGGCAACGACATCATCAAGCATGACACCCAAACCACCATGGATATGCCTGTCAAGATAACTGATGGGCCATGGTTTCCAAATATCAAATAAGCGAAACAAGATAAAACCAAGCAACACCCAAACCAAACCTGGAGGAGCGAACATCATCGTCAACCAAAAACCAACAAACTCATCCCAGACAATCGCGCCGTGATCTTGGACACCTAAACCTTGACCGGTTTTGCCACAAAAATAAATACCGATAAAAAAAGCCATTACTAAGACCGTACTTTGAAATATAAACGGTTGCTCAGCCAACATAAACCATATGGGTATAGCCGCAACCGTTCCTACGGTACCTGGCGCCTTAGGACTGAGACCACTACCAAAACCCAAACCAAAAAAATGTGCTGGATGAGCCAATAAAAACTGCCTTGTGATTTTCATCGCTTTAATCACCCTAATAAATAACTAAAAATGTTGGTAGCCCGCTGCATTAGACTCAATCCAATCTCGACCCAGTAATTTTACCCCACTGCCCTTTGCTACCCGACCGATTTGATGGCAAGGTAGTTGATGGCTTTGTGATAAGGCCTTAATCACTTGAGCATTGAGTGGGGAAGCAGTAAATAACAACTCGTATTCATCGCCACCACTCAATACCCAACGCTTAGTTGTTTGGGTATTAGTATGTGTCAGTAAGGCTTGGTGCAACGGAATTAAATCACCCTGAATAGTCAACTGCATTTGACTTTGCTCGGCAATATGAGACGCGTCGGCCAGTAAGCCATCAGAAATATCAATCGCTGCATTTGCTAATGCCAATAACTCAACGCCAAACTCGAGTCGAGGTTGTGGTGCGTTAAAGGATTCTATTAAATCTGCTTGTGCCGCTAAATCACAGGGCCATTCCTCGCGCGAAATTGTATTGGTTAGCAACGCCAATCCAGCAGCGCCTTTGCCCAACGAACCGGTCACCCAGATATCGTCACCGTCTTGCGCCGCACTCCGTCGCAAAGTTGAACCTGCCTCATCAGAGGTATAACCCAACAAAGTTAATGACACGCTGAGGCATGGGCTTCGCGATGTATCACCCCCGATAAGAGCAATATCATAATACTCACACTGCTGGGCGAGTGATTGTGAAAAATCTGCCAACCATTGAGGCTCATTGTTTGGCAATGAAAGTGCCATTGTCATTGCAGTGGGTTTAACACCCATTGCCGCAAAGTCGCTAATATTCACCCCCAATGCTCGGCTTGCCACATGCCGAGGTAAAAAATTACTGGGAAAATGAACACCTTCTACCAGGGTATCGGTCGCAACGACTAAAGGTGTTTTTGAGGATGATAAAATAGCAGCGTCGTCTCCAACACCCAATAACACGCCTTGCGACTGATGGCGGCCATAGCGAGAAAAAGAGAAATACTGCTTGATGATGTCGAATTCAGATAAGTTAGCCATAATCAACTAGGTTTTATCGGCACGATGATGAGATTACCTTGGAATTGTTAGGCCAAAAGGGGTGATAAAAACGCAACTAACTAACTGGAAATGGTTCGTTTAAATAACCTATTCGTTCTATATTACGCCAAACGCATTGACACTAGCAATAGCAACAAAGACTTGGGAACACAGTGGGTATCGCAAAAAGAATCTCACCTTGAAAATTTCTACTAGCGACAGAGAGTCAACAAAGCATTGCAGAAAATCAAAAAAAATAACTATTGGTAGAGATTTCTGCATCGCCGGCTTCGGTCATTGTGATAAATAGCCCGTTCAGACGCATATTATTTCGCCGCCACTTCAACTTTGCGCAATACCCTTGCCACCTGATCAAGTACGCCGTTGACAAATTTATGGCTATCTTCAGGGCCAAACTTTTTCGCTAAATTAACCGCTTCATTAATCGCAACCTTATACGGCACATCAATACGATTCTTTAATTCATACGTCGCCATTCTTAGCAGAGCATGTGTTACGGGGTCACATTCATCTAACCGCCGATCTTCCGCAAAAGGCAGCAAAATAGTATCGATTTCTTGGGCTGAGTACTGAACCCCTTTCAATAATTCAAGAAAGTAATCCTGATCGGTACCCTTCATATTAAAGTCAACATTGAATTGCGCCGCAATTTGATTGGCAGGGGTTGCATTTAGTTGCCACTGATACAAACCTTGCATGGCGAAATGACGGGCTTTATGGCGTTCGCTTGCTAGTGCGCGACGTTTCATTTTCTCAGAAGATGGCTTAGTCATTATACTAATTTACTCAATAAGTCTGCCATTTCTAAGGCCGCAAGCGTCGCTTCGCGACCTTTATTTGCCTCGCCCTGCTCTGCTCTTGCTAAAGCTTGATCGACGGTATTCACTGTTAACACGCCAAAGCCAATCGGCAAGTCGTACTCTAAACTGACATCGGCAATGCCTCGTGCGCATTCACCTGCAACAAAATCAAAATGCGGGGTATCCCCTTTGATTACCGCACCCAATGCGACAGCCGCCTTATGCTGGGCTAGCTGGGCAATTCTTTTAGCAGCTAAGGGAATCTCATAAGCACCAGGAACATAAATAATATCTATTTGCTCATCAGCAATACCGGCCAAATTTAAAACCTCTATTGCGCCAGCCAGCAGTCTGTCGGCAATAAAAGCATGCCAACGACCAACAATAATCGCCACTCGATACGACGACTCCTCAACGTGGCCACTGACAATATTTAAACCGTCAATTTTTTTTTGCAGCTCAGCACTGCGCTGATATTTTTTTGACCGAGGGTCTTCAGCTTCTGTCTTCATAATTGATCAATTCACTCTGGCAATAACAGTTATTAACTTTCGCAAGCAACGTACTCTACCACTTCAAGATCAAAGCCAGAAATACCGTTGTAATGTTTGTCGGGACCCATTAAACGCATCTTTTGGACGCCCAGTTGCCGCAAAATTTGAGAACCAACCCCAATGGTTAATGAGTCTGTGCCTTTTGTTACCAACACGGCAGGCTTTGATCTTCGCCCCAATGCAATCTGAGCATCCTCAAGCCAGCCCTTGGCACCATTACTCGTAGCTAGCAACACCAACACACCACACCCTTCAGAGGCAATATGCGCTAAGCAACGTTGTATGTTCCAATCGGGGGTATCCTTTAATTGAGCACCAAACATATCTCTCACAGCCGAACCGGTATGCACCCTAACCAATGTAGCTTGCTGGTTTGTGGGCTGCCCTTTAACTAGCGCCAAATGGGTTTCACCGTTTGTGCTGTCTTTAAATACATGCAAGTCAAATTTACCGTGGTCAGTGTTGATCTCACCTTGCTCGACCAAATCGATGGTCTTTTCATGCAATAGCCGATAATGAATTAAATCTGCGATGGTGCCTATCTTAAGGTCATGCTTGCGAGCAAAGGCATCAAGATCTTCGCGACGCGCCATATTGCCATCATCATTAATAATCTCAACAATCACTGCTGATTCATTAAAACCAGCCAATCGAGCGAGATCACAACTCGCTTCAGTATGTCCTGCTCTTACCAATACACCACCTAATTGCGCCATTAATGGAAAAATATGACCCGGCTGAACAATATCAGATGGTAAGGCACCATTATTTGCAGCGGCTTCAATCGTTTTTGCTCGATCAGCTGCACTGATGCCTGTTGTGACACCTCTCGCTGCCTCAATTGAGACAGTGAAGTTTGTGCTATGCGCAGCACGATTGTCATCGACCATGAGGGGGATATCTAGCTGTTCGCAACGCTGACGACTCATAGGCATGCAAATTAAGCCTCTGCCTTCACGCGCCATGAAATTGACTGCCTCTGGCGTTATGCATTGAGCGGCTATCACTAGGTCGCCCTCATTTTCACGGTCTTCGTCATCCATCAAGATGACCATTTTACCTAACCGAATATCAGCAATTAATTCTTCTGTACTATTAAGACCTGTCTCTGTTGCCATAAAATCTCACCATTAAAATAATTGCTTCAATAAATAAAATAAGTTGTTCTGAGGCTATTCACTAGTGTAGGTTGACATCCGCTCTAAGTATCGAGCAATGACATCAACTTCGAGGTTAACGTGACTGCCTACTTGATATTCGCCAAACAAAGTCTCTTGCATTGTATGAGGAATAATATTTATTTCGAATACCGCGGCATTAACCGCGTTAACTGTCAGGCTCGTGCCGTCAATACAAATAGATCCTTTTTGAGCAATGTATTTTGCAAATGGCGCTGGCGAACGTATGGCAAATCGCCAAGAACGTGCATCCTCATAACGCTCTACCACTTCGCCAACCCCGTCGACATGGCCGCTTACCCAGTGTCCACCCAGTGAAGAACTAGGCGTCAATGATTTTTCTAAATTAACTGAACTGCCCTCAACCAAGCCACCTAACGTCGTATGGGTTAAGGTTTCAACCGAAACATCCGCCCAAAAACCCTGCTTGGTAAATTCAACCGCGGTCAAGCAAACGCCATTAATAGCAATACTAGCCCCTAACTCTAAATCTGCCAACGATAATCCAGCCGAATCAATTAGCAACCGCTCATCACCGCCTAATTTTTCGATCTTTTTAATTTTACCTTTTGCTTGAATAATGCCAGTAAACATCTATTTCTCTCATTCCCAAAAAGTCGGGGTATTAGTTAATTAGGGGATAAGCTACAAGAAAATAACCAATCATCGCCCACCGCACTCACATCATCTATATGTAATGCTACCGCACTATCCATAGTCTCTAGCGGCAAATTAAACACCGCCTTGGCCTCAGAGCCCATTAACTTTGGAGCGACGAATATTTTCAATTGATCAACCAATGCCTTATCAATAAATTGTCCTGCTAAAGTTGGACCAGCTTCAATAAAAACCTCATTCATTTGCTGTGCAGCCAAGTAGTCCAGCACAGACAGCAAATCGACTATTGATGTATTGTGCTTATCAGGTAAGGACACAACCGTAACGCCCAGCGCTTCTAACGCTCGCTGCTGCGAACCGCTAGTATGATCAGCGCAAGCAATAAATACATGTCGAGACGAAAGGCTTTCATCGGTAAGGACTCTTGATGTGATGGGCGTTTTTAACAAGGAGTCGATAATTAACACATCAGGTTGACGTGAAATGTTTTCGTCACTGTCACTACCTAGATCATTCATTCCTCTCACATTAAGCTGCGGATCATCCTGCAAGACAGTGCCGACACCTGTGACGATGACACAACTAGCGGCCCGTAGCTGATGTACTTTCTTCCTAGCAGGCGATCCAGTTATCCACTGACTCTCACCGGAAGACATTGCCGCACGTCCGTCAAGACTCATCGCCATTTTACAGATCACATGCGGTAACTGATGTTGCATCCGCTTAATAAAGCCTGCGTTCAATCTCGCGGCCTGATTAGCCAATAAACCAGAAGTGACCGATAGTCCTGCTTTAATTAATCTATCGTGGCCGGCTCCTGCCACTAGCGGATTGGGG
>DDED01000062.1:1855-12945 GCA_002336035.1 Cellvibrionales bacterium UBA1963 | reverse complement strand
TAATCTATCGTGGCCGGCTCCTGACACTAGCGGATTGGGGTCTTGCATGGCTGAGACAACTCGCCTAACACCAGCGCTAATTAGCGCATCACAACAGGCTCCAGTGCGTCCTTCATGACTGCAGGGCTCGAGCGTCACATAAGCAGTCGCCCCGTTTGCTGCGGTGCCAGCCTCGCTAAGTGCATTCAGTTCGGCATGCGCTTGACCGGCAGACTTATGCCAGCCTTGGCCTACGACCCTACCATCTCGAACTAAAACACAGCCAACCGCTGGATTGGGTGCTGTGGTATTAAGCCCCCGCATGGCTAATTGAATCGCCAGCGCCATAAACTCATGGTCAGCGATTGAAAAGGATGGAGGCGATTGCATCGATTTATTCGCTCTGTTCAGCAGAAAGTTTATCGATTTCTTGACGAAACTCATTCAGATCTTCAAAGCTTCGATACACGGAGGCAAAGCGAACATAGGCAACGTGGTCTAACTGCCTTAAATGCTCCATAACGGCCTCCCCGACGCGAATCGAGCTTACTTCTCGCTCACCAGTAGCGATTAAGGTGTGTTTAATATGACCCACAGTCGTTTCAATTTGCTCAACACTGACGGGACGTTTTTCCAATGCGCGAAGAATACCTGAACGTAACTTCGCTTCGTCGAAGGGTTGACGAACCTCATTTTGTTTGATGATTTTTGGCAGCATTAACTCTGCGGTTTCATAGGTGCTAAAACGTTCTGTGCATGTTTGGCACTCTCGTCGACGACGAATTTGATCGCCTTCAGCTACCAACCTAGAGTCGATCACCTTGGTATCTTCTTCGCTGCAAAAAGGACAACGCATGTTCAGTATTCCTAGCTGGCGTTAATGCCAGCCCTGCAAATTATCAACGATAAACGGGGAACCGTTTACATAACTCAGTCACCTGAGCACGAACGCGATCAATTACCTCTGTATTCGAAACGTCTTCTAAAATATCACACATCCAATGCGTCAGCTCTATTACCTCTGGCTCTTTAAAACCACGAGTGGTTATGGCTGGCGTACCAACACGTAAACCACTGGTCACAAACGGTGAACGAGGGTCATTAGGCACAGCGTTTTTATTCACGGTGATGTGCGCAGCTCCCAATGCTGCATCGGCATCTTTACCCGTGTATTCCTTGCCAATAAGATCAACCAACATCAAATGATTGTGGGTGCCACCAGAAACAATCTTAATGCCACGCTCAATAAAGGTTTTTGCCATCGCCTTGGCGTTAATCACGACCTGCTGCTGATAGACTTTAAAATCGTCTGTCATTGCTTCTTTAAAGCTCACTGCTTTACCCGCAATGGCGTGCATTAATGGACCGCCTTGACCGCCGGGGAAAACGGCTGAATTAAATTTCTTTTCCAAAGCCTCATTGGCTTTAGCCAAAATAATTCCACCACGTGGTCCACGCAAAGTCTTATGGGTAGTTGAGGTAACCACATCTGCATAGGGCACTGGACTAGGGTAAACGCCCGCGGCAACTAAACCAGCAACATGTGCCATATCAACCAATAAATAGGCGCCAACACTGTCGGCAATGGCTCTAAAACGAGCCCAATCTACGATGCCAGAATAAGCTGAGAATCCAGCAACAATCATTTTTGGTTGATGCTCATGCGCCAAGGCTTCTACCTGGTCATAATCAATTTCACCGGTTTCAAGATTTAAACCGTACTGCACGGCATTATAGACTTTTCCCGAAAAATTGGGTTTTGCACCGTGAGTCAAATGACCACCCGCATCTAAACTCATTCCCAAGACCGTATCACCGGCTTCGAGTAACGCCAAATAAACAGCGCTATTGGCTTGCGAGCCAGAATGCGGTTGAACATTCGCATAATCAGCGCCAAATAATTTTTTTGCGCGTTTAATGGCTAAATCTTCAGCCAGATCGACAAATTCACAGCCTCCGTAATATCGCTTACCCGAATAGCCTTCGGCGTATTTATTAGTCAAAACCGAACCCTGACACTCCATTACTCGCGGACTGCAATAATTCTCTGAGGCAATCAACTCGACATGGTCTTCCTGTCGCTGCTCTTCAGCACTTATTGCGGCATCTAACTCGGGATCAAATTCAGCTACGGTCATACTTTTGTCGAACATTCAATCACTCCAAAACTTAATAAAAAATCGCTCTATTGACCTATTACATACGTTGCGCCAGCGGTTTGGCTCATCAATTAGCCCACAACTTGGCCATCCATTTGATGGGCGGCCGATAGACCCGAATCTACGCCCCAATAGCACGAATAAAGGGGAGGTTATTCTACATGAATAGCGGTTCGCTTGACACTGGCAACAAGTTACAGAAAAGCGGATAAAAAATGATTTTTTATCCGCTGGAAATGGCTCAGTAACAGGGCATGAACCCCCAAGTGAATGTCAATTATTTTCTATAAGTACATGATTTTAATCGCATTGTAATTTCGATGTAAAAAACAGCGATGTGGCTAATGACGGTGCATACAGACAGAGACCACTCACTTAAAATAGATTCTGATCAATGTGCACTAAACGCAGTAAACACTCATGCCACCACCTCACTGGGAGTCATTTATGATGCCGTACCATCAACGCCAATTCAGCACACTGAAGCACGGGCTGCTAACTTTTTCCCTGTTGATTTATTGGTCCTTTACCAACGTCAGTTTCGCCGAGTCCATGCCCACTTTCGCCGATGTCTCAACACTTCGTGGCATAGCATTACTCTCAGCCAGTACTGGCGGAACTAAACTGGCCAAAATCTCATATGATAATAATGAAACGACTTCTATCAGGTCCGGTGATGGAGTCATGATCGCTGTGGGCGCACTCTTGACAAGAAAAACGTATCAACTGCAAGGTACGTTAGGCTATATGGCCGACAACGCACCGGCAAAGAACGGTGATGCCACCTTCAGCCGAATGCCTTTTGAACTGATCGGCTTTTGGCAATATCAGCAATTTAGAATTGGCGGGGGGTTAACACACCACCTCAACCCCAAACTCAAAATTGATCTTGATGGTGATCGTCATAATGGTGTCACTAAATATAACCATGCCAACGGCCTTATCATTCAGGCCGATTATTATTTTTCAGACCGGTTTGGGGTAGGATTAAAGCTAACCGATATAGACTATAAAGCGCGAAAATCAGGCCAAAAAATAGATGGCAACAGTATTGGGGTGGTCGGCAGCTATCTGTTTTAGTTGTTTTTTTTATTTCTAGCCTTGTGTATCATGGGGTCGATTTGTTAAGCCCGACTGCTGGCATAAACTCGACTTCAGGATACACCCCCTATGGCTCAATACGTTTTCACAATGAATCGCGTGGGCAAAATCGTACCGCCAAAACGCGAAATCCTTAAAGATATTTCATTGTCATTTTTTCCGGGTGCTAAAATAGGCGTGCTCGGCCTGAATGGCTCAGGAAAATCTAGCCTACTAAAAATAATGGCAGGAATCGATAATGATTTTTTAGGTGAAGCTCGGCCTCAGCCTGAATTAAATATTGGCTATTTACCGCAGGAACCTCAACTCGACGAAAGCAAAGACGTACGCGGCAATGTCGAAGACGGCTTAGGGGAGATCGCTGACGCACAGAAGAAATTAGAAGCTGTTTACAACGCTTACGCTGAACCCGATGCCGACTTTGACGCATTAGCCAAAGAGCAGCAGCGGTTAGAAAATATCCTCCAAGCTGGCGATGCTCACAACCTTGATCATAAATTAGAAGTGGCGGCCGATGCGCTGCGTCTGCCGCCTTGGGATGCTGATGTCAGCAAGCTATCCGGCGGAGAGCGACGACGCGTGGCACTTTGCAGATTATTGTTGTCAAATCCTGACATGTTGTTATTAGACGAACCCACTAACCACTTAGACGCCGAAAGTGTCCACTGGTTAGAACAATTTCTTGAAGATTATGCTGGCACAGTGGTTGCTATTACGCACGATCGCTACTTTTTAGACAATGCAGCAGGCTGGATATTAGAGCTTGATCGTGGTCGCGGCATCCCCTATGAAGGTAACTACTCCAATTGGCTAGAACAAAAAGAGGCGCGCCTCGCCAGAGAAGAAAAACAAGAAGCCTCACGACAAAAAACTATAAAAGCTGAGTTAGAATGGGTTCGCTCTAACGCCAAAGGCAGGCACGCAAAAAGTAAAGCGCGACTGCAACGATTCGATGAGCTCAGCTCGCAAGAATTTCAAAGCCGCAGTGAAACCAATGAAATTTATATACCCCCTGGCCAACGACTGGGTGACGCCGTGATTGAGCTCAATAATGTTACGAAGTCATACGGGGATAGAACGCTGCTTAATGAACTAAGCTTGACTGTTCCCAAAGGCGCCATCGTCGGCATTATTGGCGGAAACGGTGCCGGCAAATCGACGCTTTTCAGAATGATAACCGGTGAAGAACAGCCCGATAGCGGCGAAATAAAAATTGGCGAAACCGTTGACATCGCTTACGTAGAGCAGTTGCGCGATGAGATGGATAACGATGCAAGCGTTTGGGAATCAGTATCGAACGGGCATGAACAAATAAAAATCGGCAATTACGAAGTTTCCTCTCGCGCCTATATTGGCCGATTCAACTTTAAAGGTACCGACCAGCAGAAAAAAGTTGGCGAACTGTCTGGCGGAGAACGCGGGCGTCTACAACTAGCTACCACCCTTAAGCAAGGCGGCAATGTATTACTGCTTGATGAACCGTCAAACGACCTCGATGTAGAAACACTTCGGGCCTTAGAAGAAGCCTTGTTGGATTTCCCTGGTTGCGCAATGATTATCTCGCACGACCGTTGGTTTTTAGATCGCGTAGCGACGCATATCTTGGCTTATGAGGGGGACTCTGAAGCGGTATTCTTTGAAGGCAACTACACTGAATACCATGCTGACTTCGTGGCTCGTAAAGGCAATGACGCACAACCCAAAAGAATGCGCTATAAAAAGTTAAAGTAACTCTATTGCATCGATCAATTTAGTGACACCGGTCACCTCCATACCATCGATTTTTTTCTTTGGTACGTTGGCCATTGGAACTATAGCGCGCTTAAATCCGTGCTTAGCGGCTTCTTGAATACGCTCTTGTCCACTGGTTACTGGGCGGATTTCACCGGACAAGCCAACCTCCCCAAACACTACTAAATCACGGGGTAAATAACGATCACGGAAACTCGACACTACGGCTAACAGTAATGCCAAATCAACCCCTGTTTCTAACACTTTAACGCCGCCTACAGCATTGACGAACACATCAGAACCGCCCACAGCTAAGCCGCCATGACGATGCAAAACGGCTAGTAACATTGATAGCCGCGTTTGATCTAAGCCAACAGCAACACGCCGCGGATTGTTTAGTTGAGTGTCATCGACTAAGGCTTGAATCTCAACTAATAATGGTCGAGTGCCCTCCCATAACACCATCACCACACTGCCCGGCGCATCTTCATCAGCACGACTAAGGAATATCGCCGACGGGTTTTTAACTTCTCGCATGCCCTGCTCGGTCATCGCGAAGACACCCAGTTCGTTTACCGCACCAAAGCGATTTTTTTGCCCGCGCAAAGTTCGGTAGCGACTGTCAGAAGAGCCTTCAAGTAAAATAGAGCAATCAATCATATGCTCTAATACTTTAGGGCCGGCTAAACTGCCGTCTTTGGTGACATGGCCAACTAAAAAAACCACCGTATTCGATTGCTTTGCAAATCGAGTTAGGTAAGCAGCGCATTCTCGCACTTGCGAAACTCCACCCGGTGCAGACTGTAAATCACTGGTGTGCATCACTTGAATCGAATCAACGACCATAATAGCGGGCTTAATTTTTTGCGCTAAGGCAATCACCGCTTCAATATTGGTTTCGGTGGCGAGCTGTAATTGGTCGGTCGGTAAACCTAAGCGGTTCGCTCGCATGGCCACTTGCTGAGGTGATTCTTCCCCCGTGACATAGAGCGCAGCCTGGTGCTTAGCCATTTCACACATCACCTGCAATAGAACCGTACTCTTGCCTGCGCCAGGATCACCACCGATCAAAATCGCTGAACCAGCAACGAGACCGCCACCTAGCACGCGGTCAAACTCAGCCAAACCTGTACTCTGCCGGGGCAAACTGGCTAAATCTATAGCGTCGAGGGTTTGCACCTCGCTCTGAGTGCCCGAGTATCCGACTAATCGCTCGCCGCGCTGCGTAGCGCTGCTAAGGCGTATTTCCGACAAAGTATTCCACACACCACAATCCGTGCATTGACCCTGCCATTTATTGTACTCAGAGCCGCAGTCTGTGCAGACATAGGCTGATTTTGCTTTTGCCATGAAAATGATGCCTCGCTAATAATGAGTACTATTTTAACGTAAAAAATACAGAATCTATAACGATATATCCCAAGCGCCACCGACTGAATTAGTCGAGTAACGCACTAGCACTGAAGCAACTATTATTTTACAATTGATTAATGTCCTTAACCAATACCTTGCTTTTCCTAGGCCCGCTGACGATTCTATTTTTCTTTATACTAGAGCGACTTGATACAGCAAAGAACCAGCCAGCCTACCGGTATTACAAAATCGCCAGCTACCTATTGATAGCAGCTGCAGGATTTGCGATTTCGTTATATTCAAGCCAAGAAATTCTTGTGCCGTTCGCCAGAATTATTGTGCCATTTGAAATATTCAGCGTATCATCTCTAAAAATGCCGCAATGGCTTAATATGATCATCTGTTTTTTAATAATAGATTTTTTTCAATACTGGAATCATCGATTGCATCATAAGCTATCGCTACTCTGGCGACTGCATCGCCTGCACCACTCTGACAAAGTTGTTGATTCACTCACCACCTTACTGCATCATCCGTTAGAGATACTATCAACTTTTTTAGTCGTAACGGCACTCTATATTTTATTTGATATTGCGATGGTAGTAATCTTCTATTACTCTATTTTATTTTCAATTCACGCGGCTTTTGCCCATACTTCGCTGGCGATAAATCCAAAATTTGACAAGTTTTTAAGTTATCTTATTGTGACCCCCAGTATTCATCGATTACACCACGCGTTAAACCTGAAAGACAGTAACAGTAATTTTGGGCAAATATTGACTGTTTGGGACCAGCTTTTCAACACGTTCACTTTACCCCAGGCAAAGAAAAAGGCCTTGATATTTGGTATCACCAAAAATCAAAGCCCTGAGAAAACTTCTTTCTACAGTTTTATAGTTAACCCATTTAAAAATTAAAATTTACAGTTTCTTCCATATTCGGATTCTCAATAAATATTGTGGGAACGCAACCAATTGCGTTAATGGCACCTATTTCTACAAAATTTTCAGGGCATGAAACAGAGTAATTATCAAATTTCATGGTTGCTTTATCAACGCTATCGATCATCCAATATGCGTCAAGTGACTCTCCCTTCGGCTGGGACATAAAATAATCCACCCCAATATTCAAGTGTTGCATCTTGATGCCAAGGCCGAGGAAACCACCTTGTTCAAAATTCCAGCCAAGCGAAGCCTCTTCTTGACTGGCTCTTTTATTTGCGCCATGCCCTTCGAAATACTTAGCTCTAACCTCTTTAATACTGAAACCTGTAAGGTCTATCGTTAGAGAAAAATCTTGCCCATCTACATTCACTGGAGAAAACCTATCATCTTCTTCGGTGAGGGGTAATGGCAATCCACCTCCGGCAAAATGATTGAAATTATAATCAGTATTTGTTTTCCTGTATCCAATAACCAATTCTGGTGTCGAACTTTTGCCACCTATATGCCACTTTAAGCCACCATAAGCTTCCTCATGGCTATGACTCCCCAATATCGTTACAGGAATACTCATCCCAGCAAAAGCCGATTGAGTGCTCAACATTATGCAAATTGAAATTACAGTTAACATTATTTTTTTCATTATCAGCTCCTAACAGAATATTTAAGCGACTAATGTATCACACTATCCATTAAATTCTATTTAGCATTTATGACAAATTAACCGCTATTTAGACTGGTTTTCGTCTCAATCAGCGGATCCTTTCAATTAAAGACGAACCCGGCCGACATACTGACCAAGGCTTGGCTGGTTGATTAATAGCCACAAAAATGGCTGCCCTCGATATTTGACACTTCGGTCATAACAAGGACAAGCAATTCGAGTCAAAATGCTTAATCGCTGGTGGCGATTAAAGGACCGAAGATTTACAATACCCAGCCAAACCACAGAATCTGTAAGCCTTATTCATGAGTGAATCATTAATCCCAGAACGTCCTGTTATCGTCTCACCGTCACTGGCGGCATCAATTGGCCTCGAAGAAGCGATTCTGTTGCAGCACTTAGACAGCATCACAGCGCTGGGTAATGGCCAACAACGCGACCATTACCTGTGGATCAGCACCACCTTAGCACAGCAAGCCGAGCAACTGCCTTTTTGGCAACCCGCCGCTATTCGCCGCATCTTACACAGCCTGGTTGATCTGGGTATTTTATTGATCGACAGTATGCCCAATGACGAACAACAGATCATTGAACTGGCCGTTAACCAACAGCTCAACCCAAGCGCTACACCCATAAAAATCGCTTCGCCCGCAAGCTTGGGCGCACAGCGCATTGCCGACCAATGGCGGCCAGATGCGGCAGTGATCGCGCAATTGCAGCAGCAAGGTGTCGCCGCTCAATTTATTCAAGGCAATATTGATGAGTTTGTTTTTTACTGGCGCGAACGCAAAGAAGCCTCACATGCTTGGTCGAGTAAGTTTATTCAACACATTACTCGCCGCTGGCAAACCCACCAACAGCACCTGCATGCTGCGGCCAATAAAATAAATTCTGCTGACTCTGGAAATCAGATTGAAAATCAATGGCAGCCAAGTCTTGATGCCATTGAAATACTCGAAAGGATGGGCATCAACCGCAACTTCATTGATGACGCGGTCGCGGAATTTATTTTGTATTGGCAAGAGCGCAAAGAAGGTCAAAATACTTGGAATTCAAAGTTCGTGAACCATGTCAAACGGCAATGGGCTCGCTTCTCTCACACGCTTAAGCACGACACAGAACCTAAGCCAATAAGCGAACACTGGAAGCCCGACCATGAAGTCTTTGATGTGCTGACTATTGCCAATATTGAACTCCAATTTGCCCGTGATCTGATCCCCGAGTTTGTGCTATTTTGGCGCGACAAAAATGCACTGCACCACTCTTGGAATACCAAATTCTTACAGCATGTGAAATATCGCTGGGTAAGAAGAAATGAAAATGATCCACACGCTAAAGGGGATGCCTTTGATCGACTTAGCGATCGAAGCTGGGCAGCCGATTTAATTTAACGTTTCATCCGACTATGGGTCATTCAGTCATGGCAAAGAAACTCTCTGACATAGCATTACCAAGCCAATCAGAAATCGTCAATCAACGCGTTGTCATTGATAACCATGCGCTTAAACCAACTCAACACCATATCGACGCTGTCAGTCATTTATTTACTGAATTAGAGCTCGCATACCATAATCAATTTCACAAAGCATTTCCCGACAATAAATCTTTAACCATGGCGAAACAGCTTTGGCTAAGGCTCTTGATCGACCAAAGTCCTGAACATATCGCTAAGGCAGGTCGGCAAGCTATTTGTGACAACACTTTTTTACCCACGCCACACAATATTCGTGAGTATTGTGAAAGCCTAGTAATGCATGGTATTCCTGATGTAAAACGAGCGTTTATTGAAGCATGCATGTCACGCGAACCTAGGCAGCGCTTTGCTTGGACGCATCCAATTGTTTACCATGCGGGGACATCAACTGGCTGGTTTTTCCTAAGCGGTCAACCAGAAACTATTACTTTTCCAGTCTTTGAGCGTAACTACTTACTATTATTAGAACGCTTAAAACAGGGAGAGGACATCACCTTACCAATAGTAAAAGCAATCGAGAAAAAAACCAGTCAACCACTATCGACAATCGAACAGCAGCAGCGAATGGTAGAGCTAAGAAAACAGCTCGACCTCTAGTGCTGCTCGGTGACACTGCTGAGGCTCAAGCGCTAAGGCGTTATCTAAGGCATTGCCTCGTTCAAGGCAAACAAAATCAGACTGATACTCTACACCGAGATCCAGCATATTCGCCGCTTTTTTTATCCCTGGATTCCAAATAATAGCTGTATCACTGCCTGTTGCAAAAACCTTCAATCCTGACTGAGGCAAAGTTGCTGACGCAGGTCGTTGCACTAATATTTGGGCTAATGGCGCATCAACAAAAACTCGATCGACCTCGCCTTCAAATACAATATCACCTGATTGAATGTGTCGCTGTAAATGTTTCGTATTATCTAAATAGCCGCACCCATCGAGGCCCATAATCCTAGCATGCTGTATATCCTCAACAGGATGATAAGAATGCAATGCCCAAGACAAAGGTAACGTTTTACTGTCCGTGTTTGTGACACTTATTTCAAGCCGCAAACGGTGGTTGAAATAACAGATCAAACGGGCAGTGAAACAAAAAGTAAACAAAGGATGTGGTCGTTGCGAATATTGATCCAAACCGAACTCTACTCGCGTGCAGTCACCTAAAGTCTGATGCGTGGCAGTTTCAACATTGTGTAATCGCCACTCTACATTTCGTGCAAAGCCATGACTGGGCTTAGTTGCATCGGAGCGGTGAGGACCGAACCATGGCAGGCAAATAGGGACCCCCCCTCGGATCGCTTGGCCGGCTATAAACCGACTATTGGGCGATAGCCAGAACCAATCGTCTTGTCCTTTAGGAATAAAGGATAGTAACTGGGCCCCCTGCTGGCTAAAAACGATCGTCGCATCTGGCGTCTCGATGACATGCAACAACAGTTGAGCGTCTTCAGTGATGGCATCAGGATAATAATCTTTGACGGCCTGAATACGATGCGAAAATGGCGGCATGACACAATCCAAAAAAATTATTCAAACTCACCGTCATAGTCGCCATGAGATAAATTTTCGAAGCGCGTGTACTGACCAACAAAAGCAAGCCGTGATGTGCCAATAGGCCCATTACGTTGCTTACCAATAATAATCTCAGCAGTGCCTTTATCGGGCGACTCTTCGTTATAAACTTCATCGCGATA
>DDED01000062.1:1393-1546 GCA_002336035.1 Cellvibrionales bacterium UBA1963 | reverse complement strand
TTCGTTATAAACTTCATCGCGATAAATAAACATAATTAAATCGGCGTCTTGTTCAATGGCTCCAGACTCTCGGAGATCAGACATAACAGGGCGTTTATTAGGCCGCTGTTCTAAACTACGATTGAGCTGAGACAACGCCACTACCGGGCATTC
>DDED01000062.1:527-1062 GCA_002336035.1 Cellvibrionales bacterium UBA1963 | reverse complement strand
AACTCTTTAGCAATGCCTTTCAATGACCGCGAAATCTCACTGATTTCAGCGGTTCGTCCTTCACTGCTCCCGGCGACCTGCATCAACTGAAGGTAGTCAATCATGATCATGCCCAAGCTGCCCTGCTCTCTTAACACTCGGCGTGCGCGCGAGCGTATTTCAGTAGGCGTTAATGCTGGCGTATCGTCTATTAATAACGGCTTGTCTTTTAACTGCTGAATAGCAGCGCTCAACTTGGCCCAATCTTCGTCTTCAAGCTTACCGTTACGCACTCGATTTGCATCAATTTTTCCGACCGACGATAACATTCGCATCATTAACGAACCGGCTGGCATTTCCATACTAAAAACTAAAATCGCCTTATTATCTGCTAACACCGCGTTTTCAACGAGGTTCATGGCAAAAGCGGTCTTACCCATCGACGGCCGACCAGCAACAATAATTAAGTCAGAATCTTGTAACCCCGAGGTTCTTATGTCGAGATCTTTGTAACCAGTCGTTAGGCCAGTAATAGCGCCTTTTGATTGAAATAATT
>DDED01000062.1:0-164 GCA_002336035.1 Cellvibrionales bacterium UBA1963 | reverse complement strand
GTCGTTAACGTCTTTGGGGCCACCCGACTTAGGACCCTGTTCGGCTATTTGCATGATCAAGCGCTCAGCGCCATCAAGGACATCTACAGCGTCCCGCCCTTCAGGATTAAATGCGCTCTCTTGAATAACGGTGGCAGTGTTAATCACTTGGCGCAAAGTGGCAC
>DDED01000139.1 GCA_002336035.1 Cellvibrionales bacterium UBA1963 | reverse complement strand
CGCGATGTCCGAAGTTGAAGCCGCAACCGAGACTGAGACTGAGACCGAGACCGAGACCAAGACTAAGACAGAGGCTAATGCTGCTCATGTTCTTGATATTGAGCGTTTAACACCAAAGCTTTGGTGTGAGATTTTTTCTGCTATCCCACTCAGTGGTGTAGTTAGGACGGTTGCATCCTACTGCTTGCCAGTCAGTGTGCAGACGCGAGAGCGTGATAGGGCGGCAATTGAGTTCGCTCTGGACGAGAGTAATGCTACGTTATTTAACCCCGATCATAATGAGCGGCTAGCGCAGGGCCTATCTATTTATTTCTCTCGTCCCGTTGATGTCACTATTAAGCTTGTCAAAGACTGGTCGCTGCTGAATTTGCAAGAGACTGAAGAGGCGCCAGCAGAATACCGTATTAGAATGCACTCTGAGGTTCAAAGTGATGCATTAAATTCGTTAAAAAAAGATCGGAATGTTGAAATGATCATGACAGCTTTTGACGCTGAAATAGATACAGACTCAATAAAACCCTTATAATTTTTAAACAGGTAGTGATTATGAAAGGCTTGGACGATATCATGCAACAGGCGCAGAAAATGCAAGAGAAAATGCAACAAGCGCAGTCTGAGATAGCCCAGCTAGAAGTTGTTGGTGAAGCTGCTGCTGGATTAGTCAAGGTCACAATGACTGGTCGGCATGATGTAAAGTCAGTGTCTATTGATCAATCATTAATGACTGAAGCAAAAGAATTGTTAGAAGATCTTTTAGCAGCAGCGGTCAATGATGCTGTTCTTAACGTAGAAAAAAGCCAGCAACAGCGCATGTCAAGCTTGACCGGTGGTATGAATTTGCCAGAAGGATTTAAGATGCCTTTTTAATATTGCCAGTCAGTTAATTTTTTATCTTATTTATTTAGAATTTATTTATGTCTCATAGCCCATTAATACAAAAATTGATTGATGCTTTTTGCTGTTTACCTGGCGTCGGTCCTAAGTCAGCGCAGCGAATGGCGATGCATTTGTTAGAGCGGCAGCGCGAAGCGGGTTTACACCTTTCAGCGGTGCTGGCTGAGGCTGTCGAGAGGGTCGGTCGCTGTAGTCGCTGCAGAATCTTAACCGAAGATGAAACTTGCCATATCTGTCTGTCTCAGCGACGTGATAATGCTATACTGTGTGTGGTTGAAAATCCAAGTGATGTGTTTGCCATAGAGCACAGCGGTGAATACCGAGGAAGATATTTTGTTTTATTGGGTCACTTGTCGCCAATAGATGGCGTGGGTCCTGAACAAATTGGTGTAGTTGAATTGCTAGACAGGATTGCTAACGAATCTATAGAGGAAGTGATTTTAGCGACCAGTACTACCGTTGAAGGAGAGGCAACGGCTTTTTATATTGCCGAACAGCTTGTGAAATATGACGTTATTGTAAGTCGAATTGCACACGGAGTCCCCTTGGGTGGTGAGCTAGAATTTGTAGACGGCGGCACTATAGCAAGGGCATTAACAGGGAGATTGAAATTTTGACAGATATGCAAATATCGGATTCAAGTTTCATCATGATTGATAGTGATTTAATGCTACAAAGCATGGTTGATTCATGCATGAAGCAATCTGCGATAGCATTAGATACAGAGTTTATTCGTACTGATACGTTTTATCCTAAGCCTGCTTTGATTCAAATTTTTGATGGGCAGCAAGTGTATTTAATTGATCCATTGAAAATTGAAGATTTCGCCCCTTTGAAGCGCTTATTGCTATCTCCGACACTGGTCAAGGTTATGCATAGTTGTGGCGAAGATATGGAGGTTTTCTCTTGTCTTCTGGGTTGTTACCCCAAGCCGTTAGTCGACACTCAAATAGCAGCGAATTTACTTGGCTATGATTTTTCAATTAGTTATCAACGTTTAATTGAGGCCACCCTAGGCAAAGTTTTAGAGAAGACTGAAACTCGGTCTAACTGGTTAAAACGTCCGCTTAGCTCACAACAGTTAAATTATGCCGCTGATGATGTGTTGTGGTTGTTGGAAGCTTATGACGTGTTAACGGAGAAATTGGACTCATTAAACCGATTGCCATGGTTATATGAGGATTGTGACGCAGTGCTGAACCGAAGTGAACAAGTGCTCGATATTGATAAATATTATTTAAAAGTTAAGTCAGCCAATCGTTTATCTCGCCCTGAGCTGAATGTTTTTAAATCGCTTTGTGCTTGGCGAGAATCAACTGCGCGTGAGCAAGATAAACCCAGGGGTCGGTTATTATCTGACCCCGTGCTATTAAACTTGTCCCGAAACCGACCAAAAACAGCCCATGATTTGAGTCAAAGTAAAGATATCAATTCAGCCGTGGTGCGGAAATTTGGCCAGCAAATTGTATCAATCATTACCCTTGCAGATAATCGTCCTGAGACTGAACATCCTCCAGCCATGTTCAATAATAGCAGTCCCCGGGTAAAGCAATCACTCAAAGAAATGAAGTCAGTTGTGCTTGAAGCTGCCGACACCCTGAGTGTGCCGGAAGCCGCAATTGGCTCTAGAAAAGATATAGAGACTTATTTGTTTTCTATAGCGCCGGCTAAAGAGACATTAGGCCGAGGTTGGCGAGGCGTATTATTGTCG
>DDED01000019.1:969-5203 GCA_002336035.1 Cellvibrionales bacterium UBA1963 | reverse complement strand
TGAGCTAGAGCTGCTTGAAGAAGAACTTGAAGACGATGAGCTGCCTTTAAAGTCCGAATAATTCATCAATTGTACATTCATCTTATTACCAAGAGCATCGCTAGTAACAAGTTTAACCTCGCCAGAGACGGGTTTGTGCCAGAGAATGTCGGTGCGGCCATTGCCATTAAAGTCAGCCAGTCGTTGGGACCATGCAGAAAACTGAGCGTCTAAATTTTCCACCCGCTGCTGACTGCCTGAGGCACTAGTAATAGCTACTTTTACCGTGCCAGTGGTCGCTCTACGCCACAGAATATCGTGGCGACCGTCACCATTAAAATCGGCGAGGTTTGCTGTCCAAGCGTTAAACTTGGCAAAGTGCGAAACCGATGACGACTGCTTACCATTGACTCCACTGATACCAACTTTTACAGTGCCGTCATCGCTTTTGCGCCAGAATATATCGTCACGGCCGTCGCCATTGAGATCAGCCACTTGAACATCCCAAGCCATGAAACGTTTAAATGGCACGGCATTGACCACAGAATCTTGAACTCCTTGAGTATTGGTGAAAACAATTTTTGAAGAACCATCAGTACCACGACGCCACAACATATCGTCGCCACCGTCGCCGTTAAAGTCACCGACGAACACTTGCCAAGCGGCGCCCTTGTCGAAAAAAGACTCGATGCGAAGCTCATCACCATTGCTATCGCTGATGCCTATAACAACATTACCGGCAGACGGTTTACGCCACAAAATATCGTCGCGACCATCGGCATTGAAGTCACCAATATGAGCCTGCCAGGCACTGCCTTTAACGGACAAATTGTTGACTGCACCTTGATTTCCATTGGCATTACTAGTTGCCACTTTAACCGCACCAGAAACCTGGTTGCGCCAGAGAATATCAACAGCGCCATCGCCATTGAAATCACCCATCTGAGCGTTCCAGTCACTCGACTTGATATTTAGGGTCTCGATCCGCGAATTAGCACCATTACTATGGCCTATAGCAATATTGACGCTACCATCTGAAGCGTCATGCCAGAAAATATCGGCAATGCCATCGCCGTTGAAGTCTTGATCAACCGCTGCCGTCGCGCTATTGGCCGCTATGGATGCCAAAAAAGTAAGCGTAACAATAGATGTGCGCAGTAAGGCCGATCGCTTTGTGCTGGGGAATAACCTAGGTATCACATGCCCGATATACCGTTCCATTCGGCTAGGTTTGTACATCTTAACTCCAGAGATTGAATTATTCATAAGTTCTGGCTTTAAATGGATTAATTCATCCTTTGAGAAAAAAATAAAGCCTACAGCGATATTAACGATAACAGAATTTTCATAAAACCTGACCTTCGCAGTGTCTTTAACTAGGCGTTGTGTATTTTCAAAGAGATTTAAATAAAACAACAAAATAATATGGAAAAATAGTAACAACAACCTCATAACAATGGAAAAATAGTAACGATGGAACAGGAGTAAGTCTAAAAATATTGATGGAGCATTTCGAATCATCCGCCTATGTCTGAACCAAAGCTAAAGTAAAAAAATCATGGCGTGCTATACATCTGTATGTGGCTGTTCAATAAATATTAAGTTGAGTGCTCGATCGAATTTCGAGCTTTTATACGACATCGATAAACATCGATCGTACACCCTACTCATCACTCTCGATGTAAAATTTTATTTTTATAATTTAAAATATTTCGAGACAAAAAATTAGCTTAAGCATTTAAACATGATTAGCAATTTAAAAATCTTAATTTTTTCAGGTTGGCAACTGCACGCCATTGATAAAAATCGCAAAAATTAGAATGTTTTTTCTTTTCCATCAGACAGTCTGTTACCCATTCACTATTAGAGTGAACACTAAACAAGGAAAAAATAATCTTGAGCTGCACCTTATGCAGATCATTTAATATGTCAAAAAAACTTTATTACCCTTTACGATCGACAACTTGCCCGATGACAGTTCAATCATGAGAACCCGTGATATCGCTATGGCAAAAAAAATTTACTGATTTTATATCAGCTCATCCTTGTTAAAAAAACGCAGCTATCAGAAAATCTATTAATAAACATTCATCACGACACTTTCAGGTACACGTCAAAGCATGAAATTTCACACCTCAAGATACGGCTGTTATATTATTGGTTTTTTACAACATAGCATTCCGTTGAACTACGGCACGGTTAATCCACAGACGCGAATAAGTAATGAGATAATGCATGGCATCGTCTCATGTTAAATAAAGGGGGCTATGAATAGCCCCCTTTATTTAACACCTGGGTTCAACTTACCCTATTGCTATTTATAAGAAATAAGTTACTTTTCCCAACTGTCCATAACAGTAGGATTAACAGGCAATCCATTAATTTCGGCATCAGGTGTGTTTAGCAATTCAATCTTAGTTACTTCGCCATCGGCTGCTCTTAAGTTCACGGCTTGAGTATACAAAGAACCGGTGCTCAATGGATCTGCTGTTAAATCCATAGCCGCTCTGAGCATATACACGGATACATTCCCACCCTGCGTCACTCTCAAACTCAGATCACATCCATCCGCATGACAAAATATCTCATCGGCCTTGGCCCTATCCCCTGCAAGTGAAGGGTCGAATGTATCAATAATTCCCGATGAAAAAGGGCCAATAGGCGGATACACTAAAGTAGCTTGAGGCGTAACCGCGCTAGTGGCGGCCATGACACTGATCACTTGTACATCGCGTTCTACTGGGTATTGCACACCGTTATTGCTCACCGGCTGAGTGTAGTCACCCTCTTCATCATTCCAACTGGCATAGCTATTTAACGATTCACGCCAGATAACAATATGGCCTTCTAACCACAACTGCATTTTGTGCATTGAGTAATCTGAAAAATGCCTAAAGACGAAACCTTGCTCTTGATCGCCGGTACCGCCACCCTGCATCGGATCTTTTTTGTATACACCAGGCTCGCCCCCCACAGAAACACCTATGGGTTGCACGGTAGCAGGAAGAAATGTCTGACTCGGTAAATCATAACCCCAGGTTGGGCCTGCGTGAGTCTCATTAAAGTTAATGGGCGGTAAAATTCCAAACATACCACCCTTGTAGGGGTAACTTGCATTATTGCCCCAATGGGGAATTGAAAAAGCATGGCCCAGCTCATGTATCAACACACCTGCTGAAGTACCGTTACCGACGCCACCAAAACCACCCGCTTGCCCACCTGCCCAAGCACCGTAAATATTTACGTAATATAAACTGAACCTTCCACTTATTCCGTTGGCCGCTTTAAGTGCAGACTTCCAGGCTAAAGCAGCAGCTTGTTCACCATCAAAATTAAGCCCTGTCAAAACTTTATAATCATCTTTTGATGTGACCATAACCGCCCTGGCATTTACATCTCTACGAGCAGGTACGATAAGTTCTGGAAAATCAACATTAGCTATTCGACGCAACTCTAATTCAGAAGTTGGAAATTTTGCCTCCAATTCAGACTGCCAGCCCTCGGGATAATCACCTGGCGAGTTGTTAAAATAATGCACATCAAACATAGTCATGATTATTTTTGATGGCGCCCCAACTTTTAATTCGTCGAACAGCCGGGAACTTTCTCCTGCTTGCACCTCAACAACTAAACCCGGTTGCACCCATTCTTTGGGAAGGATCGCGGTGAAACTATCTGCAAAATTATGCATTTGCACACCAGGCCCTTTGGGGATAGAAAGCGGTAACGTCGCTGGGCCAATTAGGTCAATAGTAGTGGTGTTGCCATTTAATGTTAGGGTCGCTATTACTGGAGGTGCTGTGCTTTGTGCGGATGAAACCACATTTACTTTAATAAGAGCATCTAAATCACTAAAAAGTTTAAACAGTGTATCGGTTGGTTCCAACACATGTTTCTGGGCAAGATACACTGCATCAATAGCCGCGACACCTGACCATTCACCACCAGAGCTGCTGCTTGATGAACTGCCAGAACTAGACGATGAACTGCTAGACCCAGAAGATGAATTGCCAGTCCAATTAGATGGGTCAATCGACTGCACACTTTGCTGATTACCATTGGCATCGCTTACAGCAAGCTTAAGGTCGCCTAAAGCCTGTTTATGCCAGAGGATATCGGTACGACCATCGCCGTTATGGTCGGCTAACTGATGGGTCCATGCAGAGAATTTACTGTCTAAGTTCTCCACCCGTTCTTGACCACCTAACACGCTACTAATGGCAACCTTCACAATTCCCGTAGACGCTTTGCGCCA
>DDED01000019.1:455-577 GCA_002336035.1 Cellvibrionales bacterium UBA1963 | reverse complement strand
TTGGCAAAGTGCGACACAGAAGACGACTGTTTGCCATTGGCACCACTGATGCCAATTTTTACAGTGCCGTCATCGCTTTTGCGCCAGAATATATCGTCACGGCCGTCGCCATTAAAGTCAGC
>DDED01000019.1:0-125 GCA_002336035.1 Cellvibrionales bacterium UBA1963 | reverse complement strand
ACTTGAACATCCCAAGCCGAGTAACGCTTAAAGGGTGCAGCATTAACCACATTGGCTTGCATACCATTGGCATCGGTTAAAATAATTTTTGACTCGCCAGTAGTACCGCGACGCCACAACATATC